>JBPXJX010000251.1:0-9419 GCA_051715525.1 Bacteroidales bacterium | reverse complement strand
TAATTTTAAGGATAATATTTTGGAAGTACGCGAAAAATCTATATTTTCGGCAGTTAAATCGCCGAGTTCTAGAAATTCAAGATTTTTCGATTGTTTTTATTAACATTTTTTTGGTGATTTATCAACTTTTGGATTAAAAATCAGGGAGCTATGAAAAAGATATATGCGATAGTTGTTGCTTTGTTAGTTTTTACTCTGTTTATAATACCTGACGTAAATGCAACAATAACCCTTAAGATAAACAATAAAATTCAATCTGAATTAACAATTGAGACAGCATGCGTTGGAAGTGTTTTAACTTTTAATACTACTGTTATTAATAATCCGCCAGCTTTAGCTATAATTTATCCGAATCCAAGATGGACAGGTACAGGAGCGGTTTATCTTGATGATAAAACAACAAACAATGTTACATTTACATGTCCTGCAATACCAGGAGATTATGATATAACATTTTCAGCAATTAAAGCTGGAATAACATATTCAATTACTCAATCAATTCGAGTAATCAATAGGGATCCTATGGTTCTTAATTCACCCACATTACCCCTTTCAATATGCGAGGGAAGTAGTGTGTCGCTTCAGGCGAGTGGGACAGATGAGTATTATTGGGAAAGAGACGGAGGTAGCGGATTTGTTAATATAGGTAACATTGCTTCATTTAATGACACCCCTCCATCTTTTGGTTCGTTTACATATAGAGTATGGGGTTGGAGAGGGGGCTGTCCTGCTGAACCTGATAGTATTGAATTTCAAGTCACAGTAAACCAGGCTCCAATAGCAAATACTGGAGGCCCATACACTACCTGCTATGGTACTCCAATAGTTTTAAATGGTTCAATAGGAGGATCTGCTTCATCAGCTCAATGGATTGGCGGGGCTGGAACATTTTCTCCTAACAGAAATACTTTAAATGCAACATATACACCAGCCCTTTCAGAGTCAGGGACTAGTGTATCTCTTACTTTAAAAACGGATGATCCAATAGGTGTTTGTACCTTTGTTGAGGCAATAACAACACTAACTGTAAATCCTCTTCCTGCGGCAATTACAGGAACTGCAAATGTTTGTGTTGGTTTAACTACAACGTTAGCGAATGCTACTGCTGGCGGATCATGGAGTAGTGCAACACCTGCAGTAGCAATAATAGATGCTAGTGGAGTTGTTACTGCTGTATCTGCTGGCACTTCAGTTATTAGCTATACTTTACCAACAGGTTGTTTTGTAACGAGAACGGTTACGGTAAATCCATTACCTTCAGCAATAACAGGTACAACAAATGTATGCGTTAATTCAACAACACTTCTTAGCAATGCAACTCCCGGCGGATCATGGAGCAGCGCAACACCTGCAGTGGCAACAATTAGCGTTGGTGGACTTGTAACAGGTATTTCTGCTGGTACATCAGTTATTTCTTACACATTACCAACTGGTTGTAAAGAGGTTGTTACAGTAACTGTAAATCCATTACCCGCTGCGATTACCGGCACGTTAGTTGTTTGCGCAGGAAGTACAACAAACCTTGCTAATGCAACTCCCGGAGGTACATGGAGTAGCGCAACGCCAGCTGTTGCAACTATAGATGCCAGTGGGGTTGTAACTGGAGTTTCAGGTGGAACATCTGTTATTTCATATACTTTACCAACTGGGTGTAGTTCAACAGCAACAGTAACGGTTAACCCCTTACCTGCTGCTATAACAGGAACGACAACTGTTTGTGTAACGATGACAACTACATTAAGCAATGTTACACTTGGTGGAACTTGGAGTAGCGCAACCCCTGCTGTTGCAACAATAGATGCAGGAGGAGTTGTAACTGGTGTTTCGGCTGGAACATCAGTAATTAGCTATACTCTCCCAACAGGGTGTTCTCGTTCAGTTACTGTAACTGTAAATTCAATGCCTTCACCAATTACGGGAACAACAAATGTTTGTTTAGGAGGAACAACTACATTAGCTAATGCAACACCTGGTGGAACTTGGAGTAGCGCCACTCCAGCTGTTGCAACCATTGATGCAGCCGGTGTTGTTACAAGTGTTTCTGCAGGAACTTCTGTGATAAGCTATACTTTGGGTTCTGGGTGTTCAACATCGGTGACTGTTACAGTTAACCCTCTTCCTGCTGCAATAACGGGCACTACAGCTGTTTGTGCTGGCTCAACCACACAGTTAAATAATGCAACTCCAGGAGGAACATGGAGCAGCGCAACCACTACCGTTGCAACAATTAATGCAACAGGTTTGGTAACAGGTGTAGCATCTGGCAATTCCATTATAAGTTATACATTACCGACAGGGTGTAAAACCACAGCAACTGTAACAGTTAATCCTTTACCCGTAGCAATAACTGGTACAGCATCTGTTTGTATTGGCTCAACAACTACATTCGCATGTACTACCCCAGGAGGAACTTGGAGTAGCGCAACTCCTGCTGTAGCAACTATTGACGCCTCAGGGGTTATAACTGCAATATCTGCAGGAACATCAGTTATCAGCTATACTTTACCAACAGGTTGTGCAAGGACAAGAACTGTTACTGTTGTTGCGTTACCCACAATTACTTTAGCAGCTGTTAGTCCTGTATGTCAAGATGCTACAAGTTTTAGTCTTCCATATACCGCTCGTACGGGTACTCCAACAACCTATAGTATATCAGCAGGTGTACCTGCATTAGTTGGTTTTGTTCCAGTGGTTAATGCTCCATTCGGAGCTAGTCCTTTTATAGTTCCAATACCAGGAGGTTCGACAGCTGGAACTTATCAATTTGTAATTACTGTTAGAAATGCAACTGGCTGTGTATCAACTCCAAATAATTTTAGTGTTACAATTAATCCTTTACCGGCGGCTATCACTGGGACTACTACTGTTTGTGTTGGATTAACTACTAACTTAAGTAACACAACTCCAGGAGGTACATGGAGTAGCGGAACACCTGCTGTTGCAACAATAAATGCAGGAGGTGTCGTAACGGGTGTTTCGGCAGGGACTTCAGTGATAAGTTATACTTTAGGATCTGGATGTAAGGTTACCACAACTGTAACTGTTAATCCATTACCAGCGGCAATAACTGGAACTACTAATGTTTGTATAGGAGCAACAACCTCTTTAGCTAACACCTCTCCTGGAGGTACTTGGAGCAGTGGAACTCCTGCAGTAGCTACCATCGATGCAAGTGGTGTTGTTACAGGTATTTCATCTGGAAGTTCAGTAATTACATACACTCTTCCAACAACTTGTTCTGTTTCTACTACAGTTACAGTAAATGCACTACCAACAATAACTTTGGGTACCGTAAATGCTGTTTGTAAAGTTGCTAATAGTTTTAGTTTACCTTATACAGCAACAACTGGTACACCAACTTCATATAGTATTTCATCAGGCGTTCCTGCTTTAGCTGGTTTTGTGCCAGTTATAAATGCTGCATTTGGTGCCAGTCCATTATCTATTACTATTCCAGCAAATTCAACACCAGGAACTTACCAGTTTTCTATTACTGTTCGTAATGGAAATGGATGCGTTTCAACAAGTCAAAACTTTAACCTTACTATTAACGATTTACCAACTGTAACCTTTGGCGGAGTTTTAGCAACACAATGCATTACATCAACAACATACTTATTAACAGGAGGTTTGCCTGTTGGTGGGACATATAGTGGAACAGGAGTTACAGGAACAAATTTCAACGCTTCTGTTGCTGGTGCAGGAACACATACAATTACTTATACATATAATGATATTAATGGTTGTAGTGGTTCTGCAACCAATACAATTACTGTTAACCCAGCAATAGGAAACAACACAATTTCATCTGCAACAACATCTATTTGTTACAACACTATCCCTGTTGCTTTTACAGGTACTACACCAACTGGTGGAAGCGGAGCTTATACTTATCAGTGGGAAAGCAGCACTGCTGGTGCTGGTGGTCCTTTCGCTGCAATTGCAGGTGAGTTATCAAAAGATTATACTCCAACAAACCCTATAACCGTGAACACTTGGTATAGAAGAGTTGTTACATCTGCACCTTGCTCTGCCTCAAATAGTAATGTAATTCAAATTACTGTTGGCCCTGTATTTACTGTTTCCATTACACCTAAATCACCAAAATGCGTGGGAACTGCTACCGGAGAGGCCACGGCAAATCCTGTTGGTGGTACTCCAGCACCTGGAGGTATTTATTCATATAGCTGGGATACATCACCTATACAAACAAACCAAACAGCTACCAGTTTATCAGCAGGTATTCTTTATACTGTAACTGTTACTGACAACATTGGTTGTACGGCTACGTCTACTGTTACGTTAACTGATCCAACACCTGTTACTCTTGGTTTGCCAACGGTTGTTGATGTTACGGGTTGCTTTGGAGGTAATAATGGGTCAATCTCAATTCAAGCATCCGGGGGTTCTGGTCCCTATAAGTATGATCTTTATAACAATGGTGTTTTTGTTGCTACTCAAACCGTTGCAGGGGCTGTTATCTTTACACAGCCTACAACACCGATAACAGCAAGTACCCAATACGAAGTAAGGGTAACAGATGCAAATGGCTGCGGACCTATTTCATCAGGTCTAATTGAGGTAAAGCAACCAGCACAACTAGTAATCGATAACGTTATACCAACTCCTATTACCTGTAATGGCACTGCTGATGGAGTTATTGTTATCAATGCAAGCGGAGGTACTGGTCCTTATACCTATTCGGTTACCGGTCCGTTACCAGGAGGAACATTCCAACCAGGCAACACATTTAATGTTGGAAAAGGTACTTACAATATAGTAGTTATGGATGCCAATAGTTGTACTGCTATTTGGCCAACAGCAATTGTTCTTAAAGACCCTCCAAAAATATCTTTTAATTACCTTGTAACTCAGATAACAACTTGTAGTTATGATAATACTGGGAAAATTGAAATACTGAACGCATCAGGAGGTTCGGGTACAGGTTATGAGTATTCAATAACTCAACCTCCAACCTGGGGAACTAATCCAATCTTTAATAATCTATCAGGAGGTGCTGCAAACCCATACTATGTTAGGGTAAGAGACTCAAGAGGTTGTATTGTTACTGCAAATAGTGGAAATCCAATAATTATTGATGCTCCAGATCCAATTACATTTGATATTGTAAATCAGGTTAATGTTACTGGTTGTTGGTATAGTACAAATGGAAGTTTTAGAGTTCAGAATGCATTGGGAGGTACAGGGAATCTTAGCGTTTCAATTAATGGGACAGATTGGTATGCATTACCAAAGGATTTTAATTCTTTAGGTATTGGAAATATAAATGTTACTGTTAGAGATGATAATAACTGCGAGACGGTTAAAGTTGTTTCAATAACAGGCCCAACTCCTATAACCCTCGATGCACCTCCTACTATAGTAGGATTATCATGTAATAGTGTTATACCTGCAGATGGTTCAATTAGTTTATCTGCATCTGGTGGAGCAGTTGGAGCTCTTAGCTATTCAATTGATGGTGGTGCTCCACAAGCAGTTGGTAACTTTGTTGGAGTATCTGGAGGAAATCATACAATTACAATAACTGATGTTCTTGGCTGTCACTTGGATGTTCCTGTAAATGTACCTGAGCCACCAGCAATAACTTTTACTACCGAGCAAAAAACTGATATCACCTGCTTTGGTGTACCAGCCAATGGTACAATTACCCTATTAGCTAGCGGTGGGACAGGTGCACTTACATACACACTTAACCCAGGGGCAGTTAATTTAACTCCCGGAGTTGGATTACCTGCTATTTATCCTAATCTTGCAGCTGGATCCTATACCTATTTAGTAACCGATAGTAAAGGTTGTTTTATACCTTCATCAGTACCTCTAGTTATTATTGAACCTGCTGATATTTTGGTTACAACCAATCCTCAGGTTGATATAAATTGTTCTGGAGGAACAGGATTATTTTCTGTTGATGCCTCAGGTGGAACTGGTACATTGGTTTACAACCTATATGATAATACACACACATTGGTTGCTACAACTAATGATGGTGAGTTCCCTATATCTGTAGGAGGAACATATACCGTTGAAGTTACCGATGCTAATAGCTGTGGTCCAAAGATTGCAGGGCCACTGACATTTACATCTCCTACACCAATAATTATTAGTACGCCTGTTATTACACAAATGACGGCTCCTGCAGCCAATGATGGTAAAATTAAACTGAATGCTACCGGAGGAACAGGGTTGCTTACATTCACCCTTAATCCAGGTGGAGCAGTATTAACTGCTGCATCAGGTGTTGATGTTGAGTTTACGAATTTAGCCGCAGGAATTTATACAATTGATGTTACCGATGCAAATACATGTAGTGCTTCTATTGGAGGACTTCGTATAGGTTTACTCGATTTAACTTTAACACCGACCCATATCACTTGTAATGGTTTAAATGATGGTAAAATTGCACTAACCATTAATAGTGGTACAGGGCCATATACAATTTCATGGACTGGACCTGGCGGACCGCTTCCAGCTTTTAATGATATTTTAACAATTACGGGATTGAGCGCAGGTTTATATTCTGTTAATGTTACAGATGCATTAGGAGTAACAGGTATTGCCTCTGTTACTATTATAGAGCCTGCAGTGTTTGACGCATCAGTATTAACTATTAATGACAAATTATGCTTTGGCAATGCCAACGGTTCGGTAACATTTAATATTGTAGGTGGTTCAGCACCTTACACCATAACATGGACAGAAGGAAGTACACCAAGAACAGAGATAGTTAATGCACCACCTTATAACGCTACTAACGTTTTACCTGGTACTTATAGTTTTACCGTTGCAAGTGCTGGAACTTGTGGAAGCAAAACAATACCAAATGTTACGCTAACAGATCCTGCACAACTTAATATAACCGGTATTGACTGGAAAAATCCTTGCTTTGGACAAACTAACGGAAGTGTTATTGTTACAGCATCAGGCGGTACAGGGGTGCTAACCTATTCTCTTACAGGACAACCTGATAATAATAATGGCATATTCAATAATCTTCCTATTGGTAATTATACCGTTTCTTTAACAGATGCAAATAGTTGTACAGCAACAACTACTCTTCCTTTAACAGGAACATTAACCGAAAATCCTGATATTAATATCGCTGTAGTTCCACCTGCGTTCCTACTCTGCTCATATGATTTAGGTACTATTGACATAACCGTAACGGGTGGTACGCCAGGCTATACTTATAGTTGGAATTCTGTTCCTGTTTCAACAGATGAAGATTTAACTGCGAGCAAGGGCAACTATACTGTTATAGTTACAGATGCAATTGGATGTACCAAAACTAAAGCAAATAATATAATTGATGGACCAAGCGATATTGCAATTACTGCTCCAACTGTAATATCTGCCAAATGTTCATCATGGCTAGAGGGTAGTGTTGATGTTGGAAGTATCACATTAGGAACGGTATCAGGAGGTACAGGTCCATATAGTATTACATGGAGTTACCCAGTAGGAAGCACAACTTTAGGAAACGTTCTAAACGGTCTTTCTGGAGGGCGATATGATTATAGCATAGAAGATGCAAATGGTTGTATTTATATTGATTCCGTTAGGGTACCTTCTGATCCAAATTATGTTATTGATGCTTTCATTTTAAAGGATACAACCCTTTGTGGTAGTGCAAGTTTTGATTTGGAAGCACTTCCCCAAAATGATGATCCTGTAGTTGGACGAACATATACTTACAAATGGAATAATGTTCCATTATTTGCTACTCCATTACAAAGTGGGGCTAATCCAATCTTTAGTATTAATCCAATGTCTACAACTAGGTATTATGTACAAATTAAGAATGATGGCGATTGTGTAGATACTGCTAGTGCTAAAATTACCATATACCCCAAAATTAATCTTTCTGTACCACCATACATCTCGGCCCTTAGAAGAGGAGATAATATACTTGTGAAGGATACAATTATTTCAATTCTTCAAGGAAACACTTATAACTTAGATGTAATTGCAGAAAGCAATTTATATCCTACCAAATTTAAGTGGGAACCCAATTTCCTTTTTGAGCCAGATACTTCTTGGAATTCATCGATCTATATCGATAAAGAAATTCTTGCACAAATTCCTCAAAACAGAATGGTAACGCTTAAAGATCCTGATACTAAAAGGCAAACACCTTTCATTTTAGTTGATATAAAGGCAGTAACTAACAAGGGCTGTAAGGATTCCTTAAGGCTTTACACTAAGATTGTCGACAATATTGCCTTTGGCAATGTATTCTCACCAAACGACGATGGTATTAACGATGTTTGGTTGGTTCCAAAAGATTACCTTTTCCCTGATTTAAGCATCGAAATATTTAACCGTTGGGGAGCTAGAGTATGGTCAGCATCAGGCGATAAAGCAGCTAGAGGCTGGAATGGAAAAACCGATAATGGCAAAGAGCTTCCGATAGGAACATACTATTATGTTGTGAAGTTTAATGTCAACACTTCAGATGGTAACTGGAAACCGCTTACGGGCTCAGTAACCATTATAAGATAGGAGGATGCAATATGAATATTAAAAATCATAGAATAAAACCCATTAAGGTAGTAGCATTTTTAGCTGCAATACTGTTATCGTTTATTGCTGAAGCTCAGCAGATACCACAATATACGCAGTACATGTTTAACAACTATTTAACAAACCCTGCCGTTGCTGGTACATACAACTATTTTCAAGCTAGGGCTAGTGGGCGGTATCAGTGGATTGGGATTGATGATGCTCCGCAAACAACCGGATTTAGTATTTTTGGCCCAATGTCTAAACGCGATATGGGTTGGGGAAGCTATGTTTACATGGATGTGACCGGACCAACTAGCCGCATGGGGATGATGGGATCCTATGCTTATAATATGCCTCTTAACGAGGATTTTAGAATATCTGGAGGACTTTCGTTCGGCTTTATGCAGTATAAGGTCGATAAATCAAAGTTGACTCTTGGCGATAATGCTACAAATGACCCCAACTACCAAGATCCTGCAATTATCAATGCTGGGGCTACATTTACTCCAGATGCATCTATTGGTGTTTATGTATACAATAGTTTGCACTATTTGGGGATTTCTGCTCATCAGCTATTTGGCCAGAAAATTCCTGTTAATAAGGAAGCAAAAGGTGCAAATAGGTTGAGGCAACATATTATTATATGTGCAGGTACAAGGTATATTTTAAATAGGTATTACGACATAGAGCCAGCAGTTTTACTAAAATTCCCATTTGGTAGTAAGTTTCAAATGGAGGTTAACACCAAAGTTACCTATAAATCACAGATGTGGGGAGGAATTTCTTACCGTTTCCGCGATGCTGTAGCAATTATGATTGGTTACAATTACAAGAAAAAGTATATGTTTGGCTACTCATATGATTATAGTTATACTGAAATTGGACGCTATCAGTCA
>JBPXJX010000250.1:0-45432 GCA_051715525.1 Bacteroidales bacterium | reverse complement strand
TAATACCTTGAAAACCTTAAATCGATTGTTGATTTTCTTAAAAAAGAGGAGTAAACACTGCTTAATATTTTTTGCAAAATTTACTAAATATCCACAAAAATACTTTTCCTATTGCTTCTTAAACACACTGGATTCCTTACGAAGAAGGCGACCTAATCTAAGGCTTTCAACGTAATCGAGTAATCTTCTTAAAACATCTACCTGTAGTGTGATAAATAGTATAATGATATACGTCCACAAAACAGCGAGGTTAAACCACAAGGTTTTTACATACTGTCCATTAAATAACTTTTTTGATGCATAGAAATGCGATCGACCCCAAGGGTGATCGGGAAGCATGAAAATGGGCTCGTGCTTTGGGATTATACGGGTTTCGGTTTCGAGGTATTTGTTTATTTCGTTTGTATTTAAAACCCAATCGGCAAGCGCTTTGTTATAGTTTTTCTTTTTGAGTGAGTATAACCCATCATTATTTAGACTATCGACAAGTTTTCGGTAGATGCTATCGCGCCGTTGGGCCGCATTATTGCTTATTTCGGTATATTGCCCTTTTATGAATTTTAAGTAACCATTCGTTTCTTCCGATATCTGCTCGTTGAAATCATTCGGGTTTATCTTATCAATATTATCGAAAGGGGGCAAACTAGCAAAACGCTGTAAGGTTTTAAGCTCATTATAAATTATGGCCAAATCGCTAGGATAGTTTATCTTATCTTTACCCTCATTGTCTAACCACCGATTGCACTCCTCCAACTTATACTGTAGCCGGGGTATTAAGAATGCTGTTCGAAAATACGATTGGCTCATGATCATCTCTTGATCAAAAAAATGTTTTTCGAAAAGGTTTTTCTGAAAATGCTCAACAGCTAACGCTTCAAATGCCCATCGCGAGGCCATTAAATCGCCTGCAATGGGAACGTAAACCTTTTTTGTAATTGTTGGATGAAGGTTATCGAACTGAACAATGGTTCCACTTAAAAGCAGTTGTGGCACCAGAATAAATGGGATGCTTATATAGATTGAAACGATTGAATTCAACCCTGAACTTAGGTTTAGCCCAATAATATTAGCAAGGCATGATGTTGAAAATAGAATGAGCCAAAACGGAAGGGTTAAGCCATGAATTTCGAGTATGTAATTCCCTATCATAACAAATAGGAACATTTGTAATGCCGACAGGGCAAATAGGTAGAATATTTTTGAGTTAAGGTAGCTAAACCGGCTAAGGTTAAGGAACGATTCGCGTTCAAGTATTTTTCGGTCACTAATTATTTCTTCGGCGCTAACGCTTAACCCAATAAACAGGGCGACTACAACGCTCATAAAAAGGTACGCCGGAAGATTTTTATTATCGGCTAAATAGTATTCGTTATTAGGCATATACTTGGTAAAGTAAGCCAAAATAAATGCTAGCAAAGGTGCCTCTATCAGGTTGATAAGGACATATTGTTTATTGCTAATTTTTGATAGAATATTCCTTATTGAAAAAATCTTAAACTGAACCTCAATGTTTGGGATGTTGAACGGATTTTTTGGCAGAATATCCTTGGGTGTTTTTGGGACTATTTTTTGCTGAATATGATTGTTATACAGGCTATTCCATTCATCAGGAGTTTTTTGGCGAATATTCGTTTGCTTACCACTTTCGTCAATCACTTTGGCTTCAATAATTTCAAGGACCTGTTCAGGATTTATGCTACCACACTGAGAGCATCCACCCTCAGATGCGTTTACCTGTGTGCTCATAGTTTTAAAGTATACAATGGCATCGACAGGATTTCCCTGATAAATCGGATAACCACCCTTATCAAGCACCCAAAGTTTATCGAACAGCTTAAATACTTTTGATGATGGTTGATGAATATTAACAATTACTAGCCGACCGTTATTTGCCTGTTGCTTCAGCAACCGCATTACCATTAGCGAATCACTCGATGATAACCCGCTAGTTGGTTCATCAACGAATAGTATGGATGGCTCGCGCATGAGCTCAAGCCCAAAGTTTAGCCTTTTGCGCTGGCCACCGCTAATCATTTTGTTTAACGGAGAGCCCACTCTTAAATCCCGTATCTCCCAAAGATCTAGATCATCGAGAACCCGTTTAACCGTTTGTCGTACTTTGAATTCAGTAAAGTTGCTAAAGCATAGCTTTGCGTTATAGTATAAGTTCTGGTATACTGTAAGATCTTCGAAAAGAAGGTCATCCTGAGGTACGTATCCGATAATTCCCTCTACTGTTCTTTTATCAACATGAATATCGTAGCCGTTTATAAGAACTCGGCCCGACTTTGGCTTTATCTTTCCTGTTAAAAGGTTAAGCAGGGTTGATTTTCCAACACCACTGCCACCCATTATTCCTATAAGCTGTCCCGATTCCTCTGAGAAACAAAAGTCCTTTATCCCGTTATTGCTATTCCTAAATGTGTAAATAAGATTCTCGGCTGTGAAAACAATTTTTTGCCTGTTTTTACTTTTGTTAAGCCAGGTCATTAAATCGCTAAAGTAGATCGAATCAATGGTTGGGCCTTTAATAATTGATCCAATTTCTATGATGTAGGCTTTTCCAGGAACAACCAGCTTACCATCGAGGTAAAGTTCGGCTTTTCCATAATAGCGACATACAAAGTTACCTGTTGAGGGGATGAATAGAAATGTAAGTTTTCCCTCAATCTTTTCGTTGAAAAGTTTATGAGAATCCTCAAGCCAACCGGGCATATTCTCTTCAACCCATTGACCCTCTAGTATATCCTCACGAATTTTAGGGTGACTTTCAATTATCAAAAGGTACAGTGGGTCTATCTCTTCGCAATCGTTATGGAAAATGAAGTATTCGATATTGCTTGCTTCAGTTTCATCAAGGTTAAAGCATTTTGATACGGTATCAACAACATCTTTCTCGAGGGGAGTGATTTTATTATCCTCTATTACATATTCCAGAAGTTTTATAAATACAACAATTCGATCAGCCTGTTGTAGCCCGTTTCGGATTTGGAAGCATACTTTTTGAACGAATTCTATTAATGTTTTTCGTCCAACCTCATCAAATTCTGATTTTGTAGATATTTCGCGATTAAAAAAATCGGCATAGCTAACAAACAGATCGAGATAGTCGTCGGCCAAACGGCGAGTAAGATGCTGACGAAGGAATGCGTCAACAATTTTCTTACCCCTTGCCGAAACCTTTGAAGTATTGGCAATGAGGGCAAAAAGTTGCATTAGGGCATTCAGAATCGACTCGCTCATGGCAAAAATATTAACTTACTAATATATAAAAAATGAGCATAGCCCTTTGGCTTGTAGGTAAAAAAAAAGACCCGCTGTAAAAGCGGGTCCTTTTTTTATGAAATTATTGTAATTATTTTATAATCGATTCGCGAACCTTTGAAATCTCAGTATTGATTTTCTCGAACTGTTCAGGAGAAATTGTATCCCCTGTAATTCCAGCATAAATATCAACAAGAGGCTTTAGTGCAGTTGCCATTTCAGCAACATCTTGGTCGTTGCTATAAGGTTGCATTAGTTCAATAATTTTAGTTAGCGGCTCTTTTTGATTAGCAACTATTTTTAGCATATCAGCATTGTTTTTGCTAACAATTACCATTTGAGAGGTAATGTATAAACCCTCAACCCAGCTACCTGTCATAACCAATACTGAAGTATTGTCTTTTCCATTATTTACTAGGAATTCATATGTATCGAAGAAAGAGTCAGAGATGATATGAATTAAAGAATCTTTATTATCAATGTTTTTCTCAACACGCTGTGCAAATTCTACGTTGAATGCAGAAGTGATTTGTAGCTCATCAATAAGTTTCTTCGAAACCTTTAAGTAGTTCATGGTTTCTTGCTTCATTTGATAAGTACTTGCATAGCTTAAATCAGCACCATAAACGCCAAGGTTTAACGCTTTACTTTTTGCAGGAATATACTTATCAACATTTTCAATAGGATTGCTTACGCTTAGAATATATGCTGCTCCAGCACTATTTAAAAGTTTCACAACCTCAAAGGAGGTAGGTATAGGATACTTGGTAACACTTTTAAACGCCTCTTCTTTTGTAACAGAGGAGTTTTCAGCTTCTTTTGCTTGTCTGCTGCCACAGCTTGCTACAAGTATAACAACAGCAATTGCTAGAATTAACGAGGTTGCTCTAACGATGGATAACTTTCTAGTTTTCATCTTATTTATAGGTTTGGGTTATTTGTAATTCTTTGTTTTATTAGCCTACGAATATAGCGATTTAATGAATCGCAAAGCTAATAATTCGTTCATAAATTAACAATTAATAGGCGTTCTTGTTTCGAAGTGTATTTAAAAAAAGCAACTTTAAGGGTATGTATTCAAGAAAATGCCAATCAAGTATGAGACAGTTATTTGCTAAAATAATTGAATTCATGTGGTATTTTAAAATCGATTCTAAAGAACAATTCTATCGAGCTCCTTCGAAAGGGTGTTTTGCAAATCGTTAAGTGTGATTAGCTTTTTAAGGATTTCGTTAACCTCATCGACTTGTGTTTTTTGGTTCAGCTTAGTTAGCTCTTCGTGTAGTTTTTTGATGGCCAGCTTCATAATCTTGCTTTTATATACGATTATTGCTTTTGGAACAACCCGATGTAAAAAGTCTACATCTTCCTCAGAAAATGCTTGGTGTTTCTCCCAAATTTTGCTTAGCTTATGAGGGGTTGAAAGAAAATCGACAGCAACTTGGCTGATTTGGCTATCGGGATGGTTAACGAAGTAACGATTCTCTACTATAGGATTAATCTCAAGCCTTGAGAAGTACTCGTTAAAAATCTTTTGGTAAACCAGATTTTTAAATTCAAGGTCATCGTTGAGAATTTCGTTAATTATGTATTGCCCAATCGATACCGATAGTGTTTCCTGATCGCCATCTGTTGGTTCGGGTCTCCAAAACTCAACGTTTCCGTGGCGAAGCATAAAGTAAACAATCTCTTTCTCTTGCTCTTCGCAAGATATGTCTGAAACGAAGTTGGGGACAGGTGGCGTGGTTTTTATCTCCGATTCAACGGGAATTCTTCCCAGTACCTGCTCCATCTTTTTCCGACGTTGCGATGCAACCTCGGTGTAGAGCACGCTCTCCTGAATGTCGAGCAGCCTGCTGCAATCCTTAATGTATACCGACCTTATAATGCTATCGGGGATAACAGCAATTGACCGAACAATATCTGAAATTAAGTTTGCCCGCTTTATGGGATCGCTCTTTGCATCGTCAACCAGCAAGCGGGTTTTGAAGGTGATAAAGTCGGTTTCGTTCTTAGCAATAAAATCAAGAACTTCCGATGCGCTATGCGAGCGAGCATAGCTATCGGGGTCTTCACCATCGGGCAATAGGGCAACCTTTACGTTAAGCCCTTCCTCAAGAACAAGATCAATACCCCTAAGCGAAGCTTTTATTCCTGCTGCATCGCCATCGTAAAGGATTGTTACATTTGGGGTAAAGCGCTTTATCAGCCTTATCTGATCTACCGTTAGTGATGTGCCCGAGCTGGCTACAACATTTTCTATTCCAGCCTGATGCAACGATATTACATCAGTATATCCTTCAACTAAAAAGCATTTATTCTCCTGAGTAATCGATTTTTTTGCATGAAAGATTCCGTAAAGAATACTGCTTTTGTGGTAAATATCACTCTCGGGGCTGTTGAGGTATTTGGCAAATTTTTTATCGGTTTTAAGAATTCTACCGCCAAAAGCAGTAACGCGCCCGCTGATACTGTGAATGGGGAACATAACCCTTCCCTGAAACCTATCAAAACTATCTTCGTTATGCTGAATGGTTAACCCTGTTTTTACAAGAAAATCGAGTTTATAACCCTCGCGTAGTGCTGTTTTTGTAAAAGCATCGCGCTGATCGAGACAGTAACCTAGCTGAAATTTTTCAATGATATCGTCGCGAAAACCTCGCTCCTTAAAGTAGGCCATACCAATGGTTTTGCCATCGGAATGCTTATGTAATGTATCACTGAAGTATCGCTGCGCATAGGCAGTAACAACCATAAGGCTTTCGCGCTCGTTGCGCTGTTGTAACTCTTCGGGAGTTACCTCCTTTTCTACAACATCAATATGATACTTCTTTGCCAAAAACTTGAGCGCTTCAACATAGGTTAAATGCTCATGCTCCATGATAAAGTTAACGGAGTTTCCACCTTTTCCGCAACCAAAGCATTTGAAAATTCCTTTAGCTGGGCTTACAGTAAAAGATGGAGTTTTCTCGTTATGGAATGGGCAAAGACCAAGATGGTTGGTACCTCGCTTCTTCAAACTTACAAAATCGCCAACTACCTCGGTTATATCAGCCGCAGCAATTATTCTATCAACGGTATGTTGGTCAATCATAGTAGTTTGAAAAGTAAAAGGTAACGAAAGAAGGATTGTAAAGATAGCTAAAGGAATTTAATTGTTGTGCGGTGTATTTGCGATGAGGTTTTATGGCGCGAATTTATTGTAAGGGATGACTTAAATCACATGTTTATTTAAACAAAGGCAACTTAATTTCATCTATATTTACTTATCGTACTAAACATGAGGTATATGAAAAGGTTTGTTTTATTATCATTGATTTTACTACTGTTTGGGGAACTTGCAATAGCTTGTACAACAGCAATTGTAAGCGGAAGAGCAACGCCCGATGGCCGCCCAGTACTTTGGAAACATCGCGACACGGATAATTTCAACAATAAGATGATGTATTTCAAAGGGATTAAGTATAATTTTCTGGGGTTAATTAACTCTGACGATTCATCGCAAGTATGGGGAGGAACCAACAGTGCTGGATTCTCAATAATGAACTCTGCATCATATAACTTAAAGCCTCTCAATGATATTACAAAGTTTCAAGATCAAGAAGGTGTTTTAATGAAGCTTGCCCTATCGAGGTGTGCAACTGTTGATGAGTTTAGAAGATTACTCGATTCTCTTCCCAAACCATTAGGTGTAGAGGCAAACTTTGGGGTTATTGATGCTGTTGGCGGGGCTGGATATTTCGAGACAGATAATTTCAAGTATAAATTTTACGATGCTAACGACCCAGCTACTGCACCTGATGGCTATTTAATTCGTACAAACTATTCCATTTCGGGTCGTGAGAACGAAGGTGCTGGCTATAACCGTTACAATACTGCTGCCGCACTTTTATCAGAGGCCCTACAGGTAAAAGGTTTAAACACAGACTTTTTTCTAACAAAAGCAACTCTTTCATTAAGGCATGAGCTGACTCAAACCGATTTGGCCGATATTTTTAAAAAGAAAGAGGAGTTCCAAAATCGACTTTACCCTTTTCGCGATTATATTGTAAGGTACTCTTCATCGTCAACAATTGTAGTGCATGGCGTAAAACCAGGGGAATCACCTTCACTTATAACTACATGGGTAAAGATTGGATTTCAACCTGCATCTGTTTCTGTTCCTCTTTGGGTTTATGCTGGTGAGAAACAACCATCGATACTTACTGCTCCAGCTAAGAAGAACTCCCTTTTATGCACATTTACTCTACTTTTAAAAAAGGGATGCTTCCCTTTTCAAAAAGGAACTGAAGGCGAGAGTTATATTTATTTAGAAAAACTGGGGAACAATAGGAATGATGGTGTAATGCAATTAAATGTAGATCTCGAAAAGGAGATTCTTTCCCGAACCGATAAGTTAATAACTAAATGGAGAAAATTAGGGTTTCATGATGATGAAGCAATAGATTTTTATAATGAGTTGGATAAATCAATTACTGATTATTACGGATTAATGTGCGATCACTCTAAAAATGAGTAAACAAAAATTGGTTGTTCTTACAGGTGCAGGAATTAGTGCCGAAAGTGGGTTACGTACTTTTCGCGATATGGGTGGTTTGTGGGAGGAGTACGATATCATGGAGGTAGCCAGCTATGATGGTTGGATTGATAACCCTGAACTGGTTCTCAAATTTTATAACGATAGGCGCAAACAGCTTAAGGATGTTGAGCCAAACAACGGGCATAAGGCTCTAGTTGAGGCTGAAAAATACTTTGATGTCCATATCATCACTCAAAATGTCGACAACCTACACGAACGAGCGGGGAGCAAAAAGATTTTACATCTTCATGGTGAACTTACTAAGGTTGAATCGACAAAAGACTCATCTTACATTCAGGATATAGGCTACTCCGATTTGCATTTAGGCGATAAATGCCCCAAAGGGGCACAGCTTCGCCCTCATATTGTTTGGTTTGGTGAGGCCGTTCCTGCAATGACACAAGCAATTCAAATAGCCCGGCAGGCCGAAATATTTGCAGTTGTAGGTACATCGCTAAACGTTTACCCAGCAGCTGGTTTATTGAGTTATGCACCCACAAGTGCACCAATTTACCTAATCGACCCAAATGATGTTGGGGTCCAACTTCGTAACAAAGTTCATATTATTAAAGAGAATGCATCGGTTGGTGTACCTAAAATGGTTGAAATGCTTATTGGAAGTAATTAGTGATCAAAACTCTGTTAAAATATTTACTAACTTTAAGTACTTAAAACTTTAGGCATTCTAGGCACTTATTATATGAAATTTATAATTCTATCAACCATAATTCTTTTCGGAATATCAATCCAAAGTAAAGCTCAGCATTTCAATGCAGGTTTTGTTGCTGGAATGGCTGCCACTCAGGTCGATGGCGATAGCCATGCTGGTTATAACAAAGCAGGGCCAATTGGTGGAGTTTGGGTTGGTCGCAGAATCTCAACAACTCTTTATTGGAGAATGGAGTTCCGATTTATTCAAAAAGGGAGCTATGCAAAGGATAAGCAGGAGGGCTCCACCAGCTTTTATAGAATGCGTTTGAACTATTTTGAAATACCCTTATTCCTTGGTTATAGGTTAAGAAATGGGTTTAACCCTATTGCTGGTATTTCAGGGGGTTATCTTATTAAGGCTCGAGAAATGACCGAAATGGGCGATTTTGCACCTGAAGATATCAAAAAGTTTAGGAACTTTGAGTTCGCAGGACACATAGGACTTGAATACAATAGAAGCGAGCGATGGGCTTTTTATTTGATTTACTCTTATTCGTTTTTTCCCGTCCGACCTTTTAATAGCGATATCACCTATAGGTGGAATAGGGGGCAATACAACAATGTTTTGGAGCTGGTTGCTAGATATAAAATATAGCCAACCCGACAAATATCAACCCAATTGGTTTGTTCATTCTCAAATTGATTTTTATATTGCTAACTCTTAATAATTAACCCTTTCAATAAATATCAATCTATGAAAGAACTTGTTCGTTGCCGCCCCTGTGGCTTTGTGATGGAAGCCGATAAATTGGGCGATGTTTGCCCTGCTTGCGGTTTGCCCCGCAAAGTTTTTGAACCCTATCGCGAAAGGGTATCATTAAATCGTTTAAAATTACTCAATCTCGACCTACACCCTATTGTTATTCACCTTTCACAAGCATTTGTAATAGCAATCCCGTTATTGATCATACTGAATTATTTTCTACCCGATTTTCAAACGGTTATTATAAAAAGCGTAATAATTTTCTCTGTTTTTGTATTCCCATTCACCCTGTTTATGGCTATTCTAACAGGAGTCGTAGATGGGCTAACACGTTTTAAAACGCTAAAAACGCCACTGCTAAGGGTTAAGATAATTTTTAGTATAATCATTTTACTTCTTTCAACCACAATGTTGATTGTAGCACCTAAGGAAGGATATGGTTTATGGACCTTTATATTAAGCATTCTTTGCTTGGCAGCAGGTGTTCAGCTGGGTTTGTGGGGTAAAAAGCTTATTGATGTTATTTTACCCGGGACCTACCCGATGAAAAAGGGAAGCAAAAAGGAGCAACCGCAGGAAGTATAAAGAAGATAATTTTATACTCACCCCCTAGCCCCCTCTCTTCTGTTTCCAGAAAAGAGGGGGAATTTAATTACTATTTAATTCTTGTTTAATCCTTTCAATTACTTTAATTATATCAACAAGTTCATCATTCTCAATTCTAAGAGTTTTATAACCCTTATTGAGCATCAAAACATCCCTTTCTTTATCTTTCTGCTTCTGAAAGTCGTGAATTATTCCATCAACCTCAACGATTAGTTTTTTTTGAGCACAGAAAAAATCAGCAACGATGAATCTGTTTGGTCTAGTACCTTTATCATACACTATCGGGTGCTGTCGTAAAAACTTAAATCCTAATAAACGTCTATTTCTAAGCAATTCCCAAATAATTTTCTCTTCTGGTGTTTGCTCTTTTCTAAGTTTTCTGGCTATATCGGCAGTTGTTCTATAGAATATCATAACTTAACCATTTACAAGTAAGTTAATAAAAAGGACATACCCAGCAAATACTTCGAATTTAAAGTTAGCATAAAAAAGCCCCTCTCTATGGAGGATAGAGAGGGGTATGGGGTGAGTCAGGAATCTAACTTTATTCCTTTACTTTACTTAACAGGCAAAGCCTGAAAGAATAAACGGACGGCGGCAAAGCCACCGCCCAACTCATTCATTTTTTATTATTAGCTACAGCCTCGGTTCATCGGGGGGAGTATTAATTAACTTAACATTAATATTAATGGTATTGTAAAGTAAATTGCTAGTATAATAAGATTAATATATTTAATAGTTTTCGAAGTTTTATCATAGCACTCGATAATCTTAATGTATCTATTCTTCCATCCAAATAAAAAGTGATTTATAGCCCAATACAATATGGCAAAACTTACTCCAAAAATCTGTTTTGGAATATTAACATTAAAAGATATTATTTCAAAATCTTTTAGTTGGAATAGAAAAATAAAAAAATGAGGAATGAACAAAAGAAATAAAATGGCATAGATAAGAAATAATATATCTTCATCTTTAACAGGTGCATTCACTTTTATTCTTTTTAACCTCTTATAAGTTAAGCTAAAAATGAAATAATATGGATTAAGTATCATACTTTTTATTTGTTAAGTTGTAAATAAAGAGGGTCGAAAGCTCCGTATGTATTAGCTGTTGATACTGCAAATAAGGCTATACCCCATGCTACAACATTAACACCTGGTACAAAAGTTGCAACTCCTAGAAGAACAGTCCCTGCAGCAGCTAATCCAACGTCAGTTCCAAATTTTGCATAATCAGCATTCGTAGCCATCGCTCTATTATTATAAAGATCAATACCATCAGCAGCCACAGCAGTCCATGTTAGTAGTGTGTTTCCTCTAGCAATCACTTTACTTGCGGCAGCGCTTACCTTAACATTATCAAACGATCTACAGGGGAGCATTCGAGGTGGAAATAATTCGGATGCAATAGTAGACGCATCTACAAGTGTTGCGCCTCCATTTATAGTTTGAGCAGCAATTGAACTTTCTATCATACCCCACGAAGGAAGGCTTATTGATGCTTGATATGGAAGAAAATCGCCATATCCATCAACCCCAAAGCCATAAGGCATTGGCAATAATACACCCCTTAATGCACTCAAATTAATAGTTGTAGGTTGCATTGGATCGTGGAATGTAATAGAATATTCGCCTAAATACTTTTGCTTAAAGTGATTAACTGCAATTTTCCCAGAATAGTATTCTGAGCGGTTCGGCACCACCACACTATTGTAAACATACCCCCACGAAACGCTGCCCCCATCATCCACCGAGCGGTAGTTGCCTTTGTCATGTTGCAATGTTGTATCTTTTTAAATTAAGCAATTTGTTAAATTCATTTAATTACAAACACAACCTTTTATAAATTAATGCTTTAGAATGTTAACCTCTTCCAACTCTCCCCCTGAAAGTTGATAATCGATAAATTTACCTTTATCCTTCTCAAGGTTAATTATAAAGTTAAAATCGTTTTCAGGTAATTTTAACTTTAGTTCTCTTTTATAATTGGCAATGTCTTTATCATTTAAAAGAAATAGCAGGTAGTATTTTAACGTCATCATTTTTATGTTATCAGGTCTTTTATGAAGCTCCTCTTCAATAAGGGCTAAAACTTTTTGATACATTGAATAAGCAGAGGCTGTATCCTTTATTTTATCATATAGATATGCTTCTCGTAATTGAAAGTTTAAATTTTCTTTATGATATTTTGTATAGTTTTTTACAGTTGTTAATGATTCATTGTACTTCTTTAAATTGAATAATAATTCTGATTTTTTCCAAAAGGCAAAATAATTAGACGAATCGCAATGAATTGCAGAATCTAACAAATTTATTGAGTATAAATATCTATTTGTATCAGCTTTTGTTTGTAAAAAATATGTTGAATCCATTATACCCATTGCTTTTTTGGTAAAACTTTTCGAGCATTCATTAATTCTTGTTTGAGAATTGCATGAAATTAGACCAACAGAGAAGGTCATCATTAGAAGGGAAAGAATTTTCATAAATTCTAAAAGTTAAATGTTTGTTTATAAATCACAGGAAAGGAATTGCCATAAAATTCATTTACAGAATAGCCTGCTCTTAAATTTACTGATTGCAGATAGCCGTTGTTAGGTAAAATCATAGACGCAGAGCCTAAAAAAACAGCTACAGCCTCTGGCGAATAGGGAGTAGTTACATCCAACACAACCATGGTGAATTTATTCGTAACTAGGATAGAAAAAATTATACTTCCCTGTTTTTATCCTGTCAGCAATATCGTATGGATTTACTATAATTCCAATTTCTGCATTTCTGTTTTCTCCCACAAGTTTTCCTACTCGTGTAAAATCAGCATCGCCTATTCTCCATACATACCATTTCTGGGATACTTTTACTTGCTCACCTGGCTTGGTACCTGCATCATTAGTGTCTCTAAAAATAACATCTAACTTTCCAACATCGGCAATATTTCCAACTTTTTCCCAAAGATTCATTTTTAGGCCAAACTTCGTTACGCAGTGCGCATAAAACTCCACTTCGTCTTTAATAACTTCCGATAAATCAGGCGTTGCATTAATGGGATAAGTTTTTTTAAAAGCTCTGATTACATCGCTATTTAGTTGTGTTAAATCAAATGCTATTAATTGAAAATACTTTTTATCACGTTCATCTAGATTAATCGAAAAAATGTCTCCTATCTTTGTGTTTACTCTTGTCATATTATTAATAATTAAGGGGTTATGCCATACAACCACCAGTACCTAGGTGCTATGGAGTTAACTTTATTTAAAAGCAAACCTCCATTCTTTTCTAAGCCATACTGGTTGATTAAAGTCTGCTCCCAAATTCGGGCATCTATTCTTGATAATCCTGTTGCTCCATCAATTACACTATACTTCAAAAATTCTCGACCAGTTCCTATTGAAACTGCATGCTCTCCAAATCTTACAGTGGCATTCCTTTCAGTTATCCCTACATACCTGACTACGCCTGCTGCATCAATCCCTCGATAAACAACATTAGTTCCTGTTTTAATAATAGCTTTTTCTGCAGTGGCTCCACCCAAGGTAAACACATCGACCAGAGCCATTCCGAAAGCAGCAGCTGCAGCGTAGTAGTTTCCCCTGCCTAGGTTGTCCCCCGATTCAAGTGCTGGGCCAACGCCAGGGATACCGTAGTACCAAGGAGCACAGACTTGTCCGTTATTTATATCTATTTGGTCTTGAACAGGAACAACATCACCATACCCATTTTCCCCAGCACCATATGGCATTGGCAATAATACACCCCTTAAGGTACTCAGATCAATGGTTGTTGGTTGCATCGGATCGTGGAGAGTAATCGTGTATTCGCCCAAATACTTTTGCTTAAATTGGTTAATACCAATTTCCCCAGAATAGTATTCTGAACGGTTCGGCACCACCACACTATTATAAACATACCCCCACGAAACGCTGCCGCCATCATCCACTGAGCGGTAGTTGCCTGAATACCAATCGTAAAAAACACCACCAAGACCAGACCCATTCCAGCCAAACCCGGCACCCCCATAGCTGCAACTTGAACCGCTATACCTATTAACAAGCATACTTGCAAGTTCCATATTGGTTTGCAATATCGGTTTCACGTTGTACCCGCTGGGGTCGGTGAATATCAACGGGTTGTTGAGGCAATAGGTGTACCTATTGTAGTTTTGTGCATTATTGGGGGATTGCACAAATGGGTCGGGGCTTAAAAAGCGTTGTAGGTATGGATCATATAAACGCCCATTCATGTTTATTAAGCCAAAGCCCGCCATGTGCTCGTGGCCGGTGTAGCCACGGTCAAACCTAGGCTGCATAGCGTTGAGGTTTACAAGGGCGTTGGCAACACCAATTGGTAGCAGTACCCAAGTATTTGGGTTGCGGGGTCGGCCCCACGCATCGTAGCTGTAGCGGTTTGTCAAAGAACCTGTGCTATCGGTTATGGCAAGCCACGAACCGAGATAATCGGTGTGAATATAGTGAATTGTTTTTAAACCTGCGCTATCCTGATAAACGGCACAAACCCCAGTGGGTGCGCTAATTATGGTACGCTTGCATACAACTGCACCGCTAGCATTGTAAATGAACTCACTGCCCCCAGCGTAAACCTTCGTAAATATTTTATTGCCATTCTCGAATTGGTCAACAATAGTTCGGTTGCCCGAAGGGCCATAGGTGAACTCATTTTTATAGGTGCCATTATCCATGGTGGCTATGCGATTATCCACCATAAAAGTGCTTATAGTGGAAATGGAACCTGCTCCAAGCGATGTTCCTGCGGGTATACCTATACTTCCAACGGCATGGGTTTTACCGGGTATATCGTAATTGTATTTTCCAACCAAAGAGGTAGAGTCTATATTACCGTTGTTAGCGTATTTATATGTAATGGGATTTAGCCCATTTACAACCGAAGAGGTTAAGCGGTTTTGCGGATCGTAAATGAAGTCTTCCTTTAGCAACCCATCTTTTCTCCAATCGAGTTGCCCCTTGCTATTGGAGGAAAACTCAAGGTTTTGTACGCTATTAGCATTGCTAGATATACCCGTTTGAATGCTATTTAGCATATACTCCCCATCATAACCCCACTGGGTTTTAAGCCCATTGCCCAGCTCAAAGCTAGTCCACTGCTCGCGGGCGTTTTTAGGGTTACCCTTCCAAATAGAGGTTGCTCCGCTAGCTTTAACCTGAAGAATCTCCTTGGTATTACCAAAGTCGTCATAAATATATTTGAGTTTTAACCCTGTTGGGTAGGTAATTTGCTCCAAACGTTTTTCGTCATTGTAGCTGAAGGCAGTAATGTAATCTTTACTATTGGCGCTAGTTTTTAGCTCAGCGGTTCGCCGCCAATCGTCGTAGGTATAGGTTTCGGTTACGTTACCACGGGTAGCAGTTTTCAGCAAACCCGCACGTTTAGAATCCTCCGAAAGCGTGTAGTAGGTGTAGCTCTCGTTAGTACCCGATTTTGATTGGAGCTGGCCTGTATTTTGGTCGTAAGCACAGGTTATGATGTTGCCCTTGGCATCCTTTTGCCAAGTGAGCTGCCCAAAACCATTATATTGATACTCGGTTTTACCTGCATTGGGGTCGGTAAGGCTAAGCTGATTGCCCTGCTGGTCATAGGTCATGCTAGTGTTGGCACCGTTGGCGGTAATGCTTTTTACCTTGCCTGAGGCGAAATAACTGTAGGTTATCGAACCGTTTGGGCTATTTATCGAAACAACATTACCCAGCGCATCGAAGCATTTTGTTTCAGTGCCCGTAATGCTATTGTTGGCAGTAACCGTATTCCCGCTATAGCTGTAAGTTACGCTTTGCCCGTTATGCCCACTCGTATTTATCAGCAGCCCAAGGCTATTGTAAGTGTAAGAAGTGGGGGTTGCCACGCCAGGTAGGGTTTCGTAAACTAGCTGCCCCTTTGCGTTGTAGCTATAGGTTGAGGTAAGCAGTGCACCGCTAAACCCGAATTGGGTTTGTTTTACCTTTTGCCACAGCTCATTGTAAAAGGTGGTTGCAGTATTACCATTGGTTACGCTCTCCTTGCTGTAGTAACCGCTGCCGGATGCATCCCAGCCCATCTCTTGCGAGCTAATTGTTCCATTCGGGAAGGTGGCCTTAGTATTCAATGAACCGCCCTGAACGGTTGGTTTGTATTCGGTAGTTCCCAATGGGCTGGTTTCAGTCAACTTAACCCCATCGGAAAAGCGATAGGTATAGGAGGTTTCAACCCCAAAAACATCTTTGGCTCTTACAATGGCTCGCCCTTTTTCATCAAACCAACCCTCGGTTATACGGGTGTTAGTGCCATCTGTCACTGTTACCTTTTGGGGGTTTCCGTAGCTATCCCAATCGCTATAGGTGGTGGTTAGCCCATTCGCCGTTTTGGTTTTAACCCTAAAGCCCGTACCCTCATAGGTGATTGTTGTGGTGCTACTGTACAAGTCGCCATCGTGTGTACGTGTTGTATTTACTGATGAGGGGCGGGAAAAGCTATTCGAAAGCAGATCGTAAGTTGTGCTAACCGTTTCCTCCCAGCTGCTGGTATTTGGGCATTGGTAAAGGGATGTTCGCTTTGTTACCCTACCCACAGTCAAATCAAACTCGCTGTTAACGGTACTAGCAATACCTTTTAACAGATCCTTTGAGGTTACCTTTTGGTTAAATTGTATAAACGATTTATTACTTATACTGAGATTAAGGGCAGCCACCTCGTTGGTTATCTCCGAAACAGGAGTAGCACCTACGATTGTGGTTTGCTTTTTTAGCCAGGGGGAGTATATATCTGAAGTGCTGGGGATGGTATGTTCAAATATATTTGTGGTAGTTGATCCACTTATGCTATTGTTTGATGTAAAGGTTTTAAATCCAAGAAAACCAAGACCCCCAGCGTGTAGGTAGCCATCGGCATAGGTGTTGGTGATGTTGGTCAGTGTTTGAACTCCGTTAGTAGTAACGATGCTATTCACAATCCTCATAGGTCCGCGAATGAGTATCAACGGGAAAGTAGGTTTTGGGAAAGAGGTGGTGTACTGACGGTTATCGGTATAAGTGGTGTATGTAAACTGCGATTTATTGCCTATGCCATCGGTGATGGAGCTAACATAGAGATTTTGATCAAGAGGGTTAGTAAAACGTATCCTTTTATAGCATTCATGAACAGCATTACCCGGTGTAACAACTATTCTATTTGGAACACAAAGGGAAGAGGAAATCTCTAAATTACTTGTGAATGGATAGTCATCATTACCATAAATAAGCTGTTTTTGTCCGCTATTATCAAAATCTACGGAGTAAAGGCGAATTTTATTTATATCGGTTGACTTAACCGTTGAAACAGTAGCCGATGTTTGCTTGGTAAAGCCCATACCTGTTGAGGTAAAAACACAAACGATACCATTTACAGCCTGTATAATATCTGATTTACCATCATTGTTAATATCGTCGACTAGTATTGTCGTTGCCGGAGAGTACACGGCCGTTTTGGGTTTTTGGTTGATTATTGTCGCACCGAAATAGCATAAACCAGTATTTGTTCTAAGACTTTCATATACTATATTCATATCTTCACGCTTCTCGTAAAAATATTCACCGGTTTGAGAAGCCTTATTATTTAAGAAGTCACTAGGAACAAATCCAGAATAGAAATTAGTACCTGTTGAATATTTAGCAGCCCAAGAGTTGTTCAAAAATGTTAGGTAATCGGATTTCCCATCGCCATTAAAATCGCCAATGAAAATATCGCGAGGATCCCCGAACTCTAAATTAAAATCTCCACCATACTTGCAGATAAAAGCATTTTTATTATACTTCCAGATGGAACCATAGTATTTATCTGTTTGATTGATTGTTTTTTTTGTAAGGGCAAGGAATTCAATTTGGCCATCGCCATCAAAGTCCATCATCTTAATATCTGCAATATCGGGAATCGATGGTAAAGTGGGTACCGAGAAGCCACTACAGTTGGTTAATATTTTATCTTTAACGGTAAGCATGTCCATATTGCCGTCATTATTAAAATCGGCAAAGTAGAAATTACACTCCTTTGCGTCCTTCAATGTTAAAATTGTTGCTCCAAGAGAAATATTTGTTATAACCGAGGCTATCGATTTAGTGCTTAACCCGGTTCCATTAAAAGAGTACGCATCTGCATTCGAAAATAATTCATAGACAGGATAATCTGGTTCCGAGTGGCGAGGTGGTTTAACTTCTATTGATCTTCGACATAGAATTGTGTTTAAAACGATGTCGTCGCGCCCATCGTTATCCCAATCGAGAATGTTGAGACTTTTCTTTCTCCGATCATCTTTGATATTAAATCCATCATAGGTGCCTTTAGTGTGAAATGGAATTATTGAGTTGTAAGTTGAGTAACCTCCGCCGTTCATTGCGATGTTGAGTATAAGTAATGAGTCTTTACTTTTAGCAATATCGATTCGTCCATCGCCGTTAAAGTCTCCAAAATGAAGTTCGAAGTCTTTTAGAGTGCCAAGTGATGCATTCTCTGCAACTATAGTATAGTTGGGCATACTACCCCAATTTATTAATGTAGGATTGTACTTTACACCATCAGCGGAGAGTTCGATGGCACTAAGCTTGCTGTACCCATCGAAATTGTATCTAAATCCATATTCTTTTGAAAGAACGCCATCAGCATAAACTCTGATTGCTGTGAGTATAGAGCTTTGTACAGCGCTACCTCCAGCAATGAATGAGGTGTTGGAATCGTTGCGTAAGTCATAATAGAACTTTATGCTGTTATATGGTTCCTTTTGACTAATGCTATTCCCAGCATACTTGATCTCACTTATTTTTAATTCTCCAGTTTCAATGCTATTTGTATAAAAATATTGAATATAGTTACCATCTGCATCTGTAATTTTATTCACTACCCATGTAATTGGAACTATGCCATTTTTTGTAAATACTCTTGAGTCGGGAGTGTTTCCATATTCTATAATTGTTCCATCTTGTGTCATAACAGTAAAGGAGACATTGTTATAAGTCACATTAATGTAAGGGTTATTTACTGGATTGAATATGTTGGTTAAATTTCTCTTAATGAGTCGAACGCCATCGAGAACGAATTTGTCACTATCGGATAATGCGATTGCTTCAAAACGACCGTCGTAATATGAGTTTTTACTTGCTCTCGAGATGGAGGAAATACCTGCCAAGTTCCAGCCCCAACCCAGCAGCCCATTGCCACTCTGGCTGCTGTAAACAATGCTCAGGTTGGGCTGCATGCCATGCGAGCCAGGCGAGACCTGAATGGGTAGCTGATAGGTTGCTGCACCAGTTGGGCTAATATCGATACTTCCACCAATAGTTCCTGGGATACAATTTGTTTTATCTAACGATTGGGTTTGTGCGGTTGCAATGGTTAAATAACCTGCAATCGCAAGTAGTATTGTAATTTTTTTCATTATTTGTAGCGCTGTTTAATCTTTGAGAATTTTGTAGGTTTTGGTCTCCCCCTTTAAAATGATGTGCATAATGTAAGCACCCTTGGCGAATTGGTTAAGGTCAACCCGATTGCTTGCTCCAATAGATGTAATAGCAACGACAAGTTTACCCTGCATATCCCAAACCTTGATTGCATTATTGGGGTTATCGAACAGGTTACCAGTGCCACCTTCAATATCAACACGAAGGTCACCCTTGGTTGGGTTGGGGTAGATATTGACTTTCAATTCCTGTGACTCGCCGATTTTAAGTGACTCCTCCACCTTAACTGGCGCATTGTTCGGGGCGTTTGTGCTCAAGTAGATAATGTTGGCTAATATGCGGTTCCCATTGGCATCGTATGCGTATTTTGCCTGAAAGGATTGTGCGTTTAATGCTGAACAGATATTGCCGAGCACTATTAGTAGTGTTAATTTAATAAAACGAGCATTCATTGATAAAAATATTTGTAATAAATTATATTAAATACTATAATCAATGATGAAATTATAAATAAAATTTTAAATAACAATAAAAACGTTTAATAATATAACAAAATAAATAATATATTAATATTTCTTATTAGAATAATGTTTGAAATTTGACTTCGATAGATTTCAGAAGATGTTTAATATAGCAGCGCATAATTCGATTAGTATTTTAAAACCAAAAACAAATTGCATTGCAACCAATATTTTTAAATTAATATACCTTGGCACTCCTTTTGTTAAACAGGTGTACAAAAAACTTATACAAAATGACATCAAAAAATACCCTACTCGTTATTCTATTTACTTTTCTCACATTTACTGCCATTGCGCAGATAACCTTAAAGGGAAAAATTCTGGACGCCGAAACGGGTGAACCCCTACCATTTGTTAATGTTGTATTCAACGAAAAGGGGAACGGCTTTACCTCAGGGCTCGATGGGGATTTTAAAATTACCACAAACGACCCGGTTCGTTGGCTTAAAGTATCATACTTGGGTTATCTCCCCCAAACCATCCAGATTAACGAGAGCAATTATAACAAACCTTTTCGTATTGAGTTAACAAAAACCAGCTATCAGATAACAGAGGTAGTTGTTAAACCGGGAGTTAACCCTGCGCATCGAATCATTATTGCAGCGTATAATAACCGCAACAGGAATAACCCCGAAAAATTGGAATCGTATCGATATACCAGCTACAACAAGCTTTACTATACTTTTGATAAAATAATGGCTCGCAAGATTAGAGAATCAGGTGGCGACTCAATTATTAAGGATAGTAAATTTGTTCATAAGCTTGATAGTATTAAGAACCAGCATGGGATTATGCTTATTGAAACAGTAACCCAAAAGGAGCATCAAAGTCCTAGCAGTAATTCTGAAACGGTTATTGCATCAAGGGTTTCGGGGTTAAAAGATCCTTCAATTATATTTATTGCAACGCAGGTTCAATCGTTTTCATTTTATAACGAGAAAATCACTATTGTTGATAAAATATACCTAAACCCTATTAGCGGGGGGAGTACAAAAAAATACCTTTTCATACTTGAGGATACTCTATTTACTCCTGAAAACGATACCCTATTTGTTATCTCGTTTCGGCCGCATAAGGATAGAAATTTTGAGGGATTGGTTGGTCAACTTACCATTAACTCGAGAGGATACGCCGTTCAAAACGTTATTGCTGAACCATCAATTAATGTTGGTATTTTGTCGGTTAAAATACAGCAGCGTTACGAACGCATTAAGGATAGCACTTGGTTTCCTGTAGAGCTAAATACCGATTTAATTGCAACCCTTCCCGATAATGTAAACAAGAAAACGGGCATAAGCTATTCAATGCAAATGATTGGCATTGGTAAATCATATTTAAAGGATATTGAAATTAATCCAACGTTGAGTTCAACAAACTTCAGCCATATCGAAACGGTTATTGATCCAAAGGCTGGCGAAAGGAATAACGCCTACTGGCAGCTATTCCGCAAGGATAGCCTAACAGCGTTAGAAATGCGAACTTACCGAATTATCGACAGTATAGGGCGAAAGCATAATTTTGATAGGTGGATGATGGCTATGGAGACGCTAGTTACTGGGCGTTGGCCACTTGGTTATTTGAACCTGAACCTAGGGCAAATATTTAGGTTTAACCAGTTCGAAGGTGCTCGTTTAGGAGTTGGCCTCGAAACAAGCCAAAAATTTTCGAAATTTTTTACCGTTGGGGGCTATACAGCATACGGGTTCGAGGACAAGGCAAATAAATACGGAGGTTTTACAGAGCTAACTTTTAGCCAAAAACAGGAGGTTCGTCTCAAATATTCTTATACTTTCGATGTTCAGGAAATAGGAACGTATTCTTTTTTAAGCGATAATGGTTTTCTTTTCGGTGGCGATAATGGGCGTATGATGTCAATTGCCAAAATGGATGGTATTCAAGAGCAACGAGTCGATTTTTCTTTTCGATTTTTAAAATCATTCAAGGTTTACCTTTCTGCAGCCGATCAAAAGTATAGGTTTCTATCCGGGATTAGTTATAAAGATGCTTTAACCGGCGATACGCTCAGCGGCTTTAACCAAGCACAGCTTTCTGCTACGTTGCGAATATCTCCCGGCGAGCGATTTATGCAAACTTCTCGTACAATAACCCCTTTAAACGTCGATTTTCCAGTTTTATGGGTAAGGTATATGAAAGGCTTAGATGCTTATAATGGAGGATATAGTTACGATAAGGTTGAACTTAGATTAGATAAAACCATAAAGTGGAGAGTTTTAGGTAAAACAAAGATTAGCATCGATGCTGGTCAGGTATTTGGTCAAGTTCCAATGACCTTGATGTACTTTGGACGAGCCAATTTCCTTGGTTATGTAACCCCCGATGCTGCCCATAGCTTTGCGGCTATGCGCATGAACGAGTTCATATCCGATAGGTTTGTAAATATCTTCTTCAAGCACGATTTTGGAAAGTTGTTGTGGGTTACAGGGTCAAAGAAATTTCAGCCCGAATTTGCAATTGTAAACAATATCAGCTTTGGTGATATGTCGGCAAATATGTTACACGTTTTACCAAGCGACATTAAAGCAAAAGTTCCAACAAAAGGTTACTACGAAGCAGGTGTTTATGCTAACAAACTACTATCGAACGGTTTCTTTGGGTTGGGTTTTGGTGCATTCTATCGATACGATAGCTATAACTTTAGTAATTTCAAGGATAACATGGCCTATAAAATTACTTTGATGGTTGTACTGTAACTCGTTGTAAAAAAATCGCCATACCTTTAAAGTAATTTTACCACTCATTCGTCTTCCATAGTATATGGAGGATTTAATTGCATTGCCAATGGCTCAACAGCGCCAGCAGAAGCTTAAAGATGCTGTTCAGGAATATGGGCGAAACCTATTCAAATTCATTCGTGGTCGCGTTAAAAGCGATGCCGATGCCGAGGATATTATTCAGGACGTTTGGTACCAGCTGGGTAATATTATCGATATCGAACCCATCGATCAGCTTAGCGCATGGCTTTTTAGGGTAAGCCGAAACAGGATTGTTGATAAGCAACGTAAAAAGCAGACTCAATCCTTAGAGGATATGGCCTACACCGACGATGATGGCGAAACCGTTTACCCCGAAGCGTTTTTGGCAGATATCATTAATCCCGAAAGTGAGATGGAGCGCAATGCGCTTCGAGAGGCCATTTTTTCAGCACTCGATGAACTTCCCGAGGCTCAACGGATGGTGTTCATTTGGAACGAGCTGGATGATCTTACTTTTCAGCAGATTTCCGATATCACAGGCGAGAATATTAAAACCCTCATATCTCGTAAGCGTTATGCTGTAGCCTACTTGCGAGAAAGGTTAAAGACATTATATAATAATTAATAACAATTAAAATTTACAGTTATGATGTGTTGTGGTAAAGAAAGAAGTACTGGGTTTTGGATTAGCAGAATCATTTTAATCCCTATTGGAATTGCCGCTTTGGTTTTATTACTTGGGTTTGTAATTATGTCGTTGTGGAATGGTATACTTCCCGATCTATTCGGATGGCATACTATCACATTCTGGCAGGGCATTGGCTTGCTAATTCTAACCCGAATCCTTTTTGGAGGATTTAAAAGCTGCCATAAAGGGCATGTTCACGAAAGGATGCATCGCTTCCACATGAGCCCAGAGGAGCGTGAAAAGATGCGTGAGGAATGGAAGAGCAGATGTTGCTCAACTGATAAGAAGGAGTAATTTAGTTTGTTTGAAAGAGTTCCGATGTCTTTAAGATATCGGAACTCTTCTTTTTTAAACACTCATAGGAACTTCCATCAAAAGAAACTCTGATTCAGAGTTTGCAGTAACCTTAACCTTATCCAGATCCCATAGCCCAAACCCATCGCGCGTTTTTAAAGTTTGGCCTTCAATCTCAATCTCTCCGGTGAGAACGAATACGTATAACCCATTTCCCTTGGATCTAAGGCCATAATCTTGGCTAACGCCTTTGTCGAATTTTCCAAGATGAAACCACGCATCCTGATGAATCCAAACACCAGCATCGTTTGTGTTAGGCGAGACAATCTGCTGAAACCTATTGTGCCGATCCTCCTCATTTAGGGTTATTTGATCGTACCGAGGCGTCACGTTTTTCTTATTTGGGAATACCCAAATCTGAAGGAACTTAACCCTTCTATCCCTATTCTTGTTGTACTCGCTGTGGTAAATACCTGTTCCAGCACTCATTACTTGTATATCCCCATTCCGGATAACTGCCACGTTGCCCATGCTGTCCTTGTGCTCAAGATCCCCTTCGAGTGGAATCGAGATTATCTCCATGTTATCGTGCGGATGTGTTCCAAAACCCTCGCCTGCTTCAACGGTATCATCATTCAACACCCGAAGGGCGCCAAAGTGCATTCTGTCGGGGTTATAGTAGTTAGCAAAGCTAAAGGTATGGTAGCTATTTAGCCATCCGTGGTTTGCATGACCACGGGTTTCGGCTTTGTGTAAAACTGTACTTGCCATATTTGTTGTATAAAATTACATATACAACAGCAGGCTCAAGCTTTTGTTGATGAGTTGAAAAGTGAGGAAGTTTCACGCGCCTGATGACGCGTGAAAGCAAATTATTTTATTGAAGCGATCGCTTTCTTAATCCTCGTTACGGTTTCCTCTTTTCCGATTACATCACAAATATCGGCAACACCAGGGCCTTTTGATGCTCCAACAAGGCTTAGCCTTAAGGCATTCATTACCTTACCCATACCAAGTCCATTGGCGTTGATAAACTCTTTTAGAAGATGCTCAATATTTTGTGCATTGAATGGCTCAATGGTATTGATAAAGTCAACAACCTTGTTCAGCATTTCAGGGGTTTCTGCGCTCCATGCTTTCTTTACAGTTGCTTCATCGTACGATTGTGGTGCGGTAAAGAAGAAGTAAGCCTGATCCCAAATCTCGTTAACAAAATTTACTCTCTCTTTTACGAGGCCTATAATCTTCTCAACTTTTGTCAAATCAGCATTTATGCCTTTCTCGTTGAGAGTTGCCATGAAAAGCCCAGCCAGTTCAGCATTGCTCTTTTTTACAAGATATTGATGGTTGAACCATTTGGTCTTTTCGGGGTCGAATCGAGCACCCGATTTATGCACTCTTTCAAGAGAGAATAGTTGGATTAGTTCATCTATGCTGAATAGCTCCTGCTCGGTTCCTGAGTTCCAGCCTAAAAGGGCAAGAAGGTTGACGAACGCCTCAGAGAAATAGCCATCCTCGCGGTATCCGCGAGAGGTTTCACCTTCAGCCGATTTCCAAAGCAAAGGGAATACTGGGAATCCCATTTTATCGCCATCTCGTTTGCTTAATTTGCCGTTACCCGTTGGTTTTAATAGTAAAGGAAGGTGTGCGAATTGGGGCATCTTATCGGTCCATCCGAAGGCTCTATAAAGTAAAACGTGCAAAGGAAGCGAAGGCAACCACTCCTCGCCACGTATAACATGCGATATTTCCATAAGGTAATCGTCGGTAACGTTTGCCAAATGGTATGTTGGGAGCATATCGGCACTTTTAAAAAGAACTTTATCATCAAGGGTTGAAGTGTTTACAACCACTTCGCCACGAATAAGATCGGTCATTTTCACCTCTTCGTTCTCGGGCATCTTAAAGCGAATAACCCACTGATCGCCTCTAGCAATGCGTGATTGAACCTCATCCTTTGGCAGGGCCAAAGAGGTTTGCATACTATTTCTGACCTGATAGTTATAGGTAAAAACCTCACCTTTGGTTTCAGCATTTTTTCTAAGATCATCTAATGACTCTGGAGTATCAAAGGCAAAGTAAGCATTTCCCGATGCAATGAGTTGATCGGCATACTGCTTATAAATTGCCTTGCGCTCGCTTTGGCGATATGGTGCGTGCTTTCCACCTTCAACAACTCCCTCGTCAATTTTTATTCCGCACCAACCAAGCGATTCGTTGATGTATTCCTCTGCCCCCGGCACAAAGCGTTGTGAGTCGGTATCCTCAATACGAAGAAGGAAATCACCCCCATGCTTTTTTGCAAAAAAGTAGTTAAAAAGGGCGGTGCGAACACCACCTATATGTAGCGGCCCTGTTGGGCTTGGCGCAAAACGAACTCTAACTCTACGATTGCTCATTATTATCATTTTTAAAGTGTTGCAAAGATAGAAAAATATGGATTCTACATTTAATAATTTAGAGGAACAAAGCTAAACCAAATAGCATTTGTTTACTCTAAAAAATTATTAAACCATTAAATCCAAAGCCATGAAACGCAATTTTGTCAATTTCACCATTATTTTTCTTTTATCAGGATTATTTGTTTCGTGTAAGCAGTCTCAAAAGGATGCAATCAACTCAGGGATTAACGAAAATGAGATGAAAGAGTGGATATCTAAAATTGCTTCGGATGAGTTTCAGGGGCGTTTCCCAGGAACAGAAGGGGAAGAGAAAACGGCAAACTATCTTGCTCAGCAATTTGCTATTGTTGGTGCAAAGCCCGGTAATGGCGATAGCTATTTTCATAATGTCCCATTAATAAAGATTGCCAACGATCAAAAGCTTAAATTGAAGGTTAATAGTAATAATGGGGAAATAGTATTTGACTACTCAAACGATTTTATTGGCGGAACACCTCAACCCAAAGAAAAGGTTGAACTTGCAAATTGCGATATCGTTTTTGTTGGTTTTGGAATTAATGCCCCCGAATATGAATGGAATGATTATGCTAATATCGATGTTAAGGGTAAGATAGTATTAGCATTGGTTAATGACCCAGGTTTTTACGACAGCACTCTTTTTAAAGGTAAAAACATGACCTACTATGGTCGCTGGATTTATAAGTATGAAGAAGCTGCTCGGCAAGGAGCTGCAGGAGTATTGCTTATTCATGATACTGAACCAGCATCGTATCCTTGGAGCGTGGTTCAAAACAGTTGGGCGGGAGCGCGGTTTTATTTAGCGAATAATGTTGTTACAAAATCGGGACTTGAGTTTCAAAGCTGGATTGAGAAGAATGCTGCTCAAAAGCTCCTCGGATTATCGAACCTAACCTATGAGAAAGCAATTCAATTGGCATCGAAGCATGGGTTTAAAGCAAGTTCATTAAATCTTAAAGGGAGTATAAGTTTTAATAATCAGGTTATGAGTATCAACTCTAAGAATATTGTGGCATTAATTCCTGGCACAGAAAACCCTGACGAGATTATTATCTACACTGCACACTGGGATCATTTTGGAATAAACCCAAAATTCAAGGGCGATTCAATTCTTAATGGAGCGCTCGATAATGCAACCGGAACTGCTGGCTTAATAGCCATTGCAAAAGCTTTTGCAAGCCAACCTTTAAAACCAAAACGATCTATTCTATTTATGGCTACCACCTGCGAAGAGCAAGGATTGCTTGGGAGTCAATACTATGCTGAAAACCCTATTTATCCGCTTAGCAAAACCATAGCGGTAATTAATATGGATGTTTTGAATGTTTTTGGGAGGACAAAGGATATGAACATATCCGGTTATGGGTTATCAAATCTCGATGACTATGCCATTGAGGCTGTGAAGAAGCATAATAGACTAGTTAAATTTGAGAAAAACTCTACTGGAGGCGGCTACTATCGCTCCGATCATTTTAGTTTCTCAAAGGTTGGTGTTCCTACAATTAACCTAACTTCTGGGGGCGATTTTATCGACACAAGTAAAATCGATTCAATAAAATCGAATCAGAAGATAATTTATGGAACATACCATAAACCATCTGATAACTATAATCCATCTATTTGGGCTTTCGACGGAATGGTCGACGACCTTAATGTTTACTTTGAGTTGGGCTTTATGTTAAGTCAATCTAATAAATATCCTAATTGGCACGAAGGTGTGGTTTATAAAGCTAAAAGGGATGAAATGATGAAATAATAAAAGGTACTATAATGTGTGTGGGAGAATTTTCTTTATAACTGAAAGCAGGTTGAATTTATCAATAGGCTTTGGCACAAACTCAGCAAATCCAGCCTTTTGAACCTTGGATTCATCTTCTTTCATTACGGATGCTGAAATTGCAATAACTGGTAAATATTTTGAAAGATTTAACCCTTTAACTTTATTAAGCAATTCAAAACCATCCATTTCGGGCATCTTTATGTCGGATATAAGCAGATCTGGTTGATTGAGTTTTATTCTATCAATTGCTGCTTGACCATTTGAAAAGGTTGTAACTTTAATGTTGTGTTTTTTAAGAAATTCCTTCATAAGAATAAGGCTTGAAGGGTTATCGTCAACAATAAAAACTGAAGGGCTATAAAACTGAATTTTCTTTAGCTTTTCGAATTCTTGATTTAAATCTACCTGTTCAGAATTACATACTTCTAGATTTAGAAACTCAATAAAAAATGTAGTACCGACATCAACAGTGCTTTCTAAAGTTATTGAGCCACCCATAAGCTCTATTAACCTTTTGGTAATTGATAAACCTAACCCTGTTCCAGTAGTTGTTTGTTGTATTTTTGAATCAACCTGAACGAATGGTTTAAATACTTGGTTTAACTGATTTCTTGGGATACCAATTCCTGTATCAGAAACAGTTAATATTAAATGGTGAAATGGGTTTTTAATTTCAGATTTAGAATCGATGGTTAATGAAATGTTACCTTTTTCGGTAAACTTTATTGCGTTACCAACAATATTTACTAAGATTTGCCTTAGCCGTGTTTCATCGATTAAATAGAATTCTGCAACACTATTTGAGATGTAAGTTTCAAATCTAAGGCCTTTCTGATGCAGGGTAAGAAAGAATAAATCCTCAATCTCTTTTACAATTTCATTAATTCGGGTGGGCTTATTTTTTAGTACTATTTTTCCTGCTTCAACCTTCGATAAATCAAGTACGTCATTTATTAGCTTAAGTAATGTTTTTCCATTATCGACAATAATGGAGGTAAATTCTTTATCTTCAGGATCAGTAACACGTTCTTCTAGAAGGGAGGCAAAGCCAATAATTGCGTTCATTGGTGTACGAATCTCGTGGCTCATATTCGCTAAGAACTCACTTTTCGCTCTGTTAGCCGACTCGGCTTGTTCTTTCGCTATTTTCAGTTCCTGGGCTCTTTTTCTCCATACATAAATCAGAAAAATTAATCCTGAAATAAAAATAAGTACACCAACCGAAATAAGCCAGAAAGTTCTTGACTCCCAAATGCTCTTGAATTCTAAGTTGATATATTTTTTATAGATGTCCTTTTTTTCTTCATCAGTTATGCTGTTTAACCCTTTTTCAAGTATTTGATTTAACAGGGGCATATCTTTTCGCGATGCGATTGAAAAGTCGTAATTATAATTTACATCACCTGCAACCCTTAGGTTTGGGATACCCTCTTTGTTTATATAGTAAGCAGCAGTTGACAACTCGGTAATTAGCACATCAACTTCTCCTACTGACAAATCGGTTATTCCCTGAATTGTATTTTGTACAGGAATAATTTCTATGCTCGACTCCATCTCACGCAAGTAACTTTCTATGGCATAGCCTTTAACAACAGCAACTTTTTTATTATTAAGATCCTTAATTGAAATTTCTCCTTTAAAGCTATCTTTTACAATAAATACGTTCTTTATGTTGAGGTAAGTTGAGGTATAAAGCCAAAAAGTTTTTCGGTATGCTGTTTTTTGTGCACAAGTCGCTATATCGTAATTATATCGAGAGCCTTCCTTAATTAGCTCCTCCCAAGTGTTGTGCCTCACCACTTTAAATTTAATATTTAAGCGTTCCGCAATAATTTTAAAATATTCCGATGCTATACCTGAGTAATTACCCTTTTCGTCAATGAATTCAACAGGTGGAAAGTTTGGATCTGGAGCTATTGTTAAGTTACGATTGAGCGAATCGAGAAAGGCTCTCTCCTTTTTACTCAAAATATCAATAGAAATATCTTTTTTACATCCCAATAAGTAGGGAAGGAGTAAAACTAGAAAAGTTATAATTCTCAATCTCATAGCTCCTGAATTGGATAAAAATATGCTGTGTTCCCTTGAGCTAATATCGATTAAATTTTAGCTAAAATGAAAAGAGTTTTCTTGAAAAAGCTGTTGAATTGATTAAAATCACTGAACTCTAAGTATAAAACCACTGCTATGTACAGTAATTATCTCCACTCTTGGGTCTTCGGCAAAATATTTACGTAGTTTCGATATGTAAACATCCATGCTACGAGCAGTAAAGTAATTGCTGTCGCCCCATATTTTTTCGAGGGCTCTGTCTTTGCTTAAAACACGGTTATGATTTTTCCAAAGTAATTCAAGAAGTTCTGCCTCTTTAGGAGAAAGTTTATAAAGCAGGTTGTTTTTTGTAAGCGTTCTTGCGCTTATATCGAAAGTATAGCTTGCAATCTCAATTTTGGTTTCGGTTAGGATTGGTGTAGCATTACGTTCGTTTCGACGAAGTATGGCCTTTATCTTAAGTAGAAGAACTTCAGAATCGAAAGGTTTTGTGATATAATCATCGGCACCTAGATCAAACCCTTTTACAACATCTTCTTTCAATGATTTTGCAGTCAAAAACACAAAAGGAACCTGCGAGTCTGTTGCCCTAATAAACGATGCAAGTTCATAGCCATCGAGGTTTGGGAGCATAATGTCAAGAACGCAAAGATTATACTCTTTGGGTTTAAAAACTGAACGAGCTCGAGCCCCATCGCTTACCAACACCACCTCAAAATCATTAAGCTCAAGATAAGCTTTTAGTACAGCCCCAAAGTTGAGGTCGTCCTCAACAAGAAATATTTTACCCTCTTTACTCATTGCCGTTCGTTTTAAATGGGAAGAAAAGCGTAAATGTACTCCCTTTGCCTAACTCGCTTCGAAGTTGAACCATTCCTCCATGAAGTTCGGTAATCTCCTTTACATTACTTAACCCTAGCCCAAAACCCTTAATATTATGTACGTCACCCTGTGATACTCTATAGAATTTCTCAAATACGTGTTGCTGCTCACTTCTACTTATTCCTATCCCATTGTCTTCAACCGAAAGCGAAACACCCCCTGGGAGTTTTTTTAAAAAAACGCCCACTATGGGTGCAGAAGCGGAGTATTTTATTGCATTATCGATAAGGTTGAAGATAACATTTTGCATAAGGTTTTCATCAGCAATAATCGAAACATCAGCGAGTATATCGAGATGAATCTCTCCACCCTTTGCCTTTGCTTGGATCGACATTTGTTCTGCCACCTTTGAAGTAATTGTTGATAGATTAACCTTTTTGAGGTTAAGTTTTAAGGTTTTACGTTCTAGGCGAGCAGTTTGCAAAACGCTTTCAACAAGTTTGTTCATTCTTGAATTTTCCTCTCTAATAATTGAGGTAAAATATTTTACTGTTTCGGGTTTATCAACTACTTTCGGGTTATCAATTGAATCTGAAGCAAGGCTTATAGTTGCTATTGGTGTTTTTAGCTCATGTGTCATATTATTGATAAAATCAGCTTTCATTTCGGCTAATTTCTTTTGCTTAATGATGATTACCAACGTAATTATAAATGTTAAAAACACTATTAAAGTAAAGAATAGCGAGGCTGATATAGGTAAAATTGCTGACCGATAAATTGTAAAATCTTTATCGGGGAATTTAACCTCTATATAATCGTTGAGAGGAATAATATTATTTGGGAAAAGACGAGTTGCATAAATCGATTTATTGGGTTTGATGTTATAATCTTTACTTGAGTGTACAACCTTTCTTGTTGAATCAAGATTTACCAAAGCATATTCAAAACTGTTTAATATACCCTTATTTTTTAGTTCTATGGTTAATAAATTCTTTAATTCATCGAAGTTAACCCTATCCTTCAGCTCCATTTTCCGTGAACCAATCTCATATGCCAGCTGACTAATTGCTTGCTCTTGCTTTCTTTTCTGTAACTCAATTCTTTTGGCTGTTAACGTTGCGATTTTTTTATCTTTTATTAGTTTAATTTTTTGCTGTTCAATTTTATGTAAATTCTCATCAAGTTCTTTGTTTCTTCTTTGCTTTTGTTGTTCAGATAGGCTGTTAAAATAGCGGAAGTTGCTGAAATTATGTTTCATTATACTACTATCTGTTCTATATCTTAATGAAGGGTTTCTAAGAGGTCTTTGGTTTCTCTGTATTTTTGGATAATGTTTAAATTCATCAACTGATACAACAATATCATCCATTGATGGAGGGGGTGGTGGGGGAATTAAATTTGATGAAATATTTCTATAATCAAGAGTATCTGTAATCCCATTCGTTATGATAATTATCTTCGATTCATCACCATTTTGAATAATTCTTACCGATCTATCAATGGTGTCAGCAAAACCTTTGTGAGAATTCCGCTTTTGATAATTACTATAAAATTTGATTTGTCCAAGATCTTTTGATATAGTGCCATATCTATTAACCTCAACTTTCTTAACCGAATCGAGAAATTTAAGCTTAAGCTCTTGTTCATCATTACTATTTGCAGCATATGATTCATACCCAAAGTCTATAAATTCAGATTGGCTTTCTATAATCGAGTCAAGTTGTTCTTGTTGATAATTAAACCAATCTTGGGTTGAATTTTCAAATTCTTCACTTTCATCATTAAGTGGCTGCTCAATGTCAGCTATGGGTTCAAATGGATAAGATAATGAATCAATTGCTGGATTGGCAAATTTGGTCCAAAAGGGGCTTTGAACCGGAAGCGAAAATTTTAAGTTCTTTTCTTTTTCTAATTTATCTACAACAGATGTTAGCGATTCGTTAACTGCTCGGTCAAAATTCTCCTCATTTAGTTTAATGGTTTTAAGCATCCAATGTACCTGCATTAGCGTAATCCCAGTAATGGATAATCCCATTAGCGCCACAATCAGATATATCTTCTTACGATTCATGATTCAAAAATACAAAAAGCATATTCTCTTAATGGTAACTTTAACGTTTCATTAGCTGGTTTTAGCTACTTCTTAGCTTAATCCCACATCAAAAGGCAATAGTTTTGTTCCTGAAATCAAAATGTAAAAGATTATGAAAACAAAAAAATTATTTAAAAAAGCACTCTTTGGGCTTTTCATAGTTGGCTTGATAAGTATCTACTCAAATGATTCTTTTGCGCAACAGGTTAAAAAGAAAGTGATTAGAATTATTGAGAATGATGGCAAAGGAGAAAAGATTGTAAAGGAATATGATATCACTAATAACAAGCAAAAGTATGATAGCATAAGCCGTGAAGTTCGAAAGAAAATGAAAATTGAGCGTATCAAATTAGACTCATTAAGGGATATTATTGCCCATAGCATGCCTCACACAATTGAACTTCCTCCAATTCCAGATATTCCGGAGCTACCATTTATAGATTTAGGTTTCGACGATTGTACGATTTCTCATTTAGATTTTAACAATGATAGTGATGACGACCTCAACTTCTTTGATCATGGATTTGAATCTATTGGAGATGAGGATTACAATAGCTTCAATTTCTTTGTGCCAAGTGATGAAACCTCTAGACCAAAAATTTTCTATCGCGAAAAAGAATTTGAGAATACTGGAGATCTCGATAAAATGCTTAAAGATCTCGAAGATGGTTCTTTTGACCCATCAAAATATAGTATGAAGGAAATTGAAAAGGACAAAATCAAAGATTTTAAAACAGGTGGAAAGGGAAATGTAATTGTTTTAAAAAATAGTCCTAAAGTTTTTCACTCAAGGAGCGTTAGACCAAAAAGGGAGTTTGAAAGGCAATATCGTAAGTTTAACCACTCAGGAACTGGGAATTGGTTCTATTTTAATAGTGATTCTTTAAAAAACGATAAGGATAGCTACTTTTCAATTGTAACATCTGATGATAATGGCTCTGATAATGAAAATGTAGTGATAATTAAATCTAAGGGTAAGCATGGGGACTATAAATATGATATTGAAGAAAGTAAAAGCAAACAAAAAAGAATGATTGTTATTGCAAACGACAATGGAGTTACCAAGTTTTCATTTACCAATCCTAGTTCAGAGGAATTAAAAATGATTGAAAAAACAGGTTTTGCTAAGGTTGATGAGACAAAACTTCTACCTCCTGAATCATTATTTTTAATTCCTCAAGATGTAAAGGACAAGTTTAAAATCACTTTTAAAGCCGGGGAGTCTGGTAAAGTAAAAGTTGTGTTAAGCGATGAAAAGGGGAAATTATTGAAAACCGAAACTTTTGATTATACAAAAGGGAAATTTGAGAAGGAAGTTGAAATAAAGGAATTGAATTCAGGAGTATACTATATACAGGCTCAGTTAAACAATAAAACCACCACAAGTAAGTTGAAAGTTACAAAAGAGTAATTTTTGCAAACAAATGCAAGAAGAGCAGAGTGAAAAACTCTGCTCTTTTTATAAGTAAGCTTTTATTTTTCTTGTAAGAGCCGAAGCGAATACAAAATCGTTAAACTCCTTGTTATCGCTTTGAAGCACATCGTCTTTTGTGCCTTCCCACCATTTTTCGCCTTGGTATATGTATATAATTTTATCGCCAATTCCCATTACCGAGTTCATATCATGTGTATTAACAATAGTAGTAATATCAAATTCCTCAGTAATTTCCTTAATCAGCTCATCAATCAATATCGACGTTTTTGGATCGAGACCAGAGTTTGGTTCATCGCATAAAATGAATCTGGGATTTAACGCGATTGCTCTTGCAATGGCAACCCTCTTTTGCATACCACCGCTAATCTCAGCAGGGTAAAGATGGTTAAAGTTGATGATATTAACCCTTTTAAGGCAAAAATTAACGCGTTCAAGTTTCTCTTCCTTTGACCAATCAGTAAACATATCGAGAGGAAACATTACATTCTCCTCTACAGTCGATGAATCAAAGAGTGCACCTGCTTGAAAAAGCATACCTATCTGCTTTCTTATCTCCTTTTTCTCACTAAAGTTTAACTCGTTGAATAAAGCATCCTCATAGTATATCTCTCCCTTATCAACTTCGTAAAGTCCTACAAGGCACTTTAACAGCACTGTTTTACCCGATCCACTCTGACCAATGATAAGGTTTGTTTTACCCTTTTCAAAGGTTGCGTTGATGTTCTTTAAAACATCATGATCGCCAAACGACTTAAATATATTGTTTACACGAATCATGATAATAGAAGTTGAGTTAGAATTAAGTTGAATAGGAGTATTGCTACACTGCTTGCAACAACTGCTCTTGTGCTCGCTTTCCCAACTTCTAGCGAACCTCCATCAACATAGTATCCCTGAAATGCTGAAATTGTTGTTATCAAAAAGGCAAAAACAACTGTCTTTATTAATGCATAGGTAATGTAATATGGAATAAATGCGTATTGGATACCATTGATATACTCCTGTGTGGTAACCACGCCCGTAAAAACGCCAACCGACCAGCCCCCAATTATACCAACAACAATGCTTAGCATTGTTAGGAATGGGTTGAAGAATATGGTAGCAATTATTTTGGGTAATATTAAGTAGCTGGCAGAGTTTACGCCCATCACCTCAAGGGCATCAATTTGTTGAGTAACTCTCATTGTACCAATTTCTGAAGCAATATTCGACCCTACCTTACCCGCAAGAATTAATCCAACAATTGTAGATGAGAACTCAAGAAGAATACTATCGCGAGCAGCTAGGCCAATTAAGTAGGAGGGAAGAAACGGGTTTTCGGTGTTGTATGCAGTTTGAATGGTAATTACTGCACCCATAAAGGCCGATATTACAGCTACAATTCCAATAGAGTTAAGTCCGAGTTTGTCTATCTCTTTGATTGTAAGCCTATAGTAAATTTTTATCTTTTCGGGTTTAGCAAACACTTTTCCCAAAAGCAGAAAATAAGTACCGACAAGAGTAAAAATTCTCATAATAGCATCAAAGGTACTCTAGTTTTTTATATTGTCGAAACGAAAAGAATCAAAATATAGCTAAACGTGTGTGTTAATCATCATTAAAGGATTAAAAAATGTAAAAGAATCATAACCCAAATTTGTTTACTACATTTGTGAAAATTCTAAGTGTTTTATAAAATGGATTCTAAAGACATATACTGTGTAATAATGGCAGGTGGCATTGGAAGTAGATTTTGGCCATTAAGTCGCACATCAAAACCAAAGCAGTTTATTGATATTCTTGGCACAGGTAAAACGTTATTACAACAAACATTTTCGCGAATGAATAGAATTTGCCCTTCTGAGAATATATTAATTGTAACAAGCCAAGTATATAGAGATATTGTTCTTGAGCAGCTTCCTGAAGTAACTTCAGAGCAAGTTTTACTCGAACCCATGAGGCGGAATACCGCTCCTTGCATATCATTTGCAAATTATAAGATTAAACAAAAGAATCCTAATGCGATTGTTGTTGTTGCTCCAAGCGATCATTTAATCCTTAATGAAGATAAGTTTATTGAAAATATTAACGAGGCAGTTTCTTTTACATCAAAGAATGATGCTCTTCTTACACTCGGGATTAAGCCTAGCCGACCTGAAACAGGATATGGATATATTCAAGTTGGCGCAACAGTTGAAAAGCAGAATCCTAATCTTAAAAAGGTTAAAACCTTTACTGAAAAGCCAAATTTGGAATTAGCAAAGGTTTTTATGGAGAGCGGAGAATTCTTTTGGAATTCAGGAATCTTTATTTGGTCTCTTAAATCAATTTCAGTTGCTTTTGAAAAGCACTTACCCGAGGTGGATGCCATTTTTAAAGATGCTTCAGCACATTTTAACTCATCAAATGAGAAAAAATCAGTTGATCAAGCATACTCTGAATGTCGTAACGTTTCAATTGATTATGGGGTTATGGAGAAGGCCGAAAATGTTTATGTTATTTGTTCCGAGTTTGGCTGGTCAGATCTTGGTACATGGGGGTCTCTTTATACTCATTTGAATAAAGATTCTAACCATAACGCTGTAATTGGAAAGAATGTAATGCTTTATAAATCATCAAATTCAATTGTGAATGTTCCTGATAACAAGCTAGTAATTCTTCAGGGTTTGGAGGACTATATTGTTGTTGAATCGAATGATATCCTACTTGTTTGTCGAAAAAGTGATGAGCAGGAAATTAAAAACTTTGTAAATGATGTATTGATGGAAAAAGGAGAAAAATACACGTAAATATTTATTTGGTAAAATAAAAAAGGCTGCAACTTGCAGCCTTTTTTGTAGTATTACTTTTCTAGTACTCCCAAAGATCATGCTCAATAGTGAATAAATCATACTTTATCCTTTCCGATTCTTGCATATTAGGAACACCTCCATATGTATAAGAACTAATTAGACGATTGTTGTATACGTTTGTTTCTTGAGTAATATATGAGCTGAACCTACGTTTAAAAAATAAATCGTCGAAGGTAATTCTTTGTGCATCGTTAAAATCGTTGAAAACGGCTGTATTAGCAAGGACTTTTCGAGCTTCACGGAAATCAATCCAAAACAAGGGTTGGCGTTGTAATTCTCCTCCAACTTCATCCTCGCTACCCGTTTGTAATGTTCTATAGAAGTGACGAATTGGGCATATTCCAATAATTCTTACTTGCATTGTTGAGTATTGCTTATTGAAAAACCACTCCTCTTTAACAAGCAACTCCTTAACTTCGTTCCAACGTATTTCACCTTTTACTGTTACGGTTGTATCTAACCCAGTAGTTAAACTTTGCTGAGTTTTTGATTTATCAAGAGCATCCATATTTTGGAGAACCTGATTGTAAGATAGTAGAGTTGTAAACTCATCATCTGGAACTGGATCGTACGCACTAATCTCATTATACTTAATAGCATCAACAAGCCTTTGTACAAAACTAATCCTATCTTGCATTCTTTGAGTTGGGTAGTATAAAGGGTGATTTAACTTTTCTCTTAAGTCAATTATACGCCATACTCTCTTTGTGTACATCATATCTGCCTCTCTGAGATATGGGTAGGGAACAGGAGTACGTTGCGGTACAGCCTCACGAACATAGATACCATCCAAAACCAATGACTCTTTCTTTTGGTCTTGCGCTGAAATGCTAAAGGATTGAAGCAATAATGCTACTCCTGTTAATAAAATCAATACTCGTTTCATATGTCGTATCAATTATTTAATCTTAATTACTAAATCGTTTAGTTCTCTAGGATCACCCTTTGGTCCAACCGCTTTGATATTTATTATACTTACTACACTTCCAGATTGAACGTTATTCAAAATCCGCTTTTGACCCTCAGTGAACGCCTGGCTTTTTGATGACTCTTCTTGGTTAAATCCTCTAATAGTTGCTGCTAGTGTAAACTCAGTAACCCTAAATTTCATGTCGAAATCAAAATCCTTCGGCATTTCGGCAATAACGCCTAATGACGCTGCCAACTCATTTTTTGCAACTGTTTTACCAGTTATACCGCCAACTTTTGCAATTGGGGCAGGTACTTGTTTAATACGGAATGGTTTGCTGCCCATATTCCGTTTTTGACCATCAACCATTGCAAAAACGGTAATATCGCAAGTTGCTGTACCAGCTTCAGGCTGAACTATAAATCCATTTCCAGTAGATATGATTTTACCTTTACTAATTGCAGGAGTAATTTTATCCATAGAGATTCCAGGAATTGAAATTTCTACAGGATTGTCAACCCCATAATAGAATACGTTCATTTTGGATGGAGAAATAACTACGCTTGGTTGTGCAACTTCAAAAGTATTCTTAAATGGTTTGCGGGTTACAGAACCATCAGGGGCTGTCATTTCAATTAACCCCGACCAATAATTTTTTCCAATTTTAACTCCTTTAACAGAGTATAATCCCTTTCCAGATTTTGAAACCGGAAGCTCTCTTTCTACGTTTCTAGGGTTGTAAAAATACTCCCCATTTTCTTTGCTGAAAGTTGAATCGTAATTACAGATTAAAATTTTAGGCTGCTGCGTTGTATCTGATGCAGCAAGGAAAACCTGAGCTTTAAAATCGTTACCTTGTATTACGTAAGTCGATTGTGGAATTACTGTTGCTTGTAGAACGTTGAATTTAAAATCATTAGCACCAACCTGTTGTAGTAGGTAGTTAATAACCTCTGCTTCGCAGTTGAGAACATCAACTTGTACTTTTGTAAGCTGTGGAATAACCGCTATGAGAGGAATATGTTCAAACCGAGAACTTTCCCATGATTGTACAGTACCATCCTCTTTGGGTTTTGGTGCATCAGTGTTGAGGATGTTTCGAATCGACTCAACGAGTTGTGGTGCCTTTTGGTTATCAATAATGCTAATTAAATATTCACGAAACTTTTCGAGTTTCTTTTTTAGTTCAATACCCTTACCATTTCCCTCTAAACCCATAAGAATATTTGCAGAAATTTCAGTATCACTCTTGTTTTGAACAAATTCACAAAGAACCTCATCTCCTTTAATCGCAGGCGTTTCGGGACCTTCCGATGCGGTAACGATCTCTTTTTTAAGGCCTTGAACGTATGTCAAAATATCTTGAGCTGATTTTTTTATCTCATCGGATTTATTTTTCCAAGGACCAACCTTTACTTTATTTAATTCATATGCATTACCAAATTGTGTATAAAGTTTCTCGTTCTTTACTTGGTAATTGCTAGTTGTTCTCGATAAGCCATTATCTACAAGAACAAAGGCGTCCAATACCTCGGTCGATACGTTTAATGCAAGCATTGCAGTCAGCACGAGGTACATCATGCCGATCATTTTTTGCCTGGGGGTTTCTTTGCCGTGAGCCATTGACCTTTAGTCTAAAGTATATTATTTGCCATTCGACATTACGTTCATCGCCGATAGCATATTTCCATAAACAGAGTTTAATGCTGATATATTCTTATTCAACAATTCAATAGATTTAGCAAATTTTTCAGTTTCAGAAACAGTCGTGTTAATTTGCTTCATCATTCCATCAACACCAGAGTATACTTTTTCAGCTTCTTTTAAACGTTGGTTGGTTTCTTGTAAATGGAGCTCGTGAGCTGCATTTAAGGCAGACATATTTTTATTTAGGCGTTCAAGTTGTTCCTTGTAACCACCACTACCTTCACTAATTAAATTACCATTTACTTTCATTGCATCTGAAAGTTGCTGATAGGTTGTTGTTAAGCCGCTTGCTGCAGTACTTATTTCAGATGCTACTTTACTACCAGATTCAGTAATTCTGTTGCTCACATTTTCGCCAGCCTTTGTAAGTTGATCTTGAAGATTGGTAACTGATTTACTTACACCGCTCATAAAATCTTGACCGCTTTCTGCAACAATTCCAGCGGTTTTTTGATAATTTTCTGAAAGAATATTGATTGATTCAGTAAGAACTTGACCCGATTTTGAATAGGTATCTGTGAATGTTCCAACAGATTCGGATGCTTTCTTCATTTTTTCGGTATATTCATTTGTTGCCGCAGCAGCATTTGAAATATCCGCAAGTTTTGCTGATGTGTCGCCTAATTTATTCAATCCACGACCAACTTTTTCAAATAGCTCGGGACCAATTTCAGCACTTTCAAGCATTTTGTTAAACTTCTCAGTAAATACAAGAGCTCCAGACATATTTGCACCCACAGTAGCTACTTGTTGAGCTTGAGATCCTGCTCCTGTTGAGGAGACTCCTTGTACTGATGCGCCTGCACCACCAGTTGCAACAACACTTGTAATTATCTCTTTTATTGCATCGGCATCAAGAGGTCCACCATGTTTGCTGTCGCTCCTATATTTGCGTAGCTCTTCTTCATCCGACATGCCAGCTAGTTCGGGGTATACTAGTGTCCAATCAACCTCTTCATGAATAGGCTCAAAAGCCGAGAAAAAGAAGATTATCGCTTCAATACCCATACCAAACATAAGCATGATGGTAGCACCTGGTAGGTGAAGGATTTTAAAGAGAGCACCAAGAATTACAATTGAAGCACCCCAACCATAAAGATACTTCATAAAGTTTTTCCAACCAGATCCTTGGACTATTTCAGAAATATTAAATCCCATGGTGTTTAAATATTAAATTATTATTGCACAATTGTGCATATATTTTATTTACCGCCTAAATATGTTTTAACACATCTAAATCCAATGTATGATTTTGTAGTGTCTTGATATTCAAATGAACGAGTTCCAACCTGCAAGAAATAACCAATGTCCTTCCACGAGCCACCACGAATAACTTTTCGTTTTAGTGCTGGAGGATCGTTTGGTTTAGCATTATACTTATAATCTGGGTTCATGTCATGAGTAAAGGCATAAGCGCTTTCATCAAATGCATTTGCTGTCCATTCAGCGACATTACCAGCCATATCGTATATACCAAAATCGTTAGGATCAAAAGAACCAACAGGAAGAGTAATAAAACCACCATCGTCAACTAAATTACCACGAAGAGGTTTGAAGTTAGCCAAGAAACATCCTTCGGCATTTCGAGTATAAGGGCCTCCCCAAGGGTACATGCTATGATCTAAACCTCCACGTGCAGCGTACTCCCATTCAGCTTCAGTAGGTAAACGATAATCGTGAGATCCTGGTAATCCTTGAGAATTCATATATTTATTGAACATTTGAGATCTCCATATACAAAATGCCGATGCCTGTTTCCATGATACACCTACAACAGGATAGTTATCGTATGAAGGATGCCAGAAATATGTAGTTGAATAGGGCTCGTTAAAAGCGTAAGTAAAATCGCTAATCCAGCAAAGGGTGTCAGGATATACGTTAACCTTATCGCGGATGATAAAGGATGAACGATCGGTAACCTTAACGGGAACCCCCATATTATTAATAACTTCACCTTGGTCGTAACTTTGGGTTTCGAAATTATAGCGGTTACGTTTTAATGCAGCTTGCTTTAAATCAATCCAGAAATATTCATAATCAAGTTTTCGGGTATCTACTTCCTTACGGTTGTAAAAACTTTCTTCCTTGGTATAATACATTTCTTTTAAGATTTCAGCTTGGCCTTCATCTGTTTCATCAATAGGAACTTCCCAGTTAAGGGTTGGAGGATCAATTGGATTTCCAAATTGATCTTCAGCAATGGCAAACTCATCGTTTTGCTCAGCTAGTTTTCTTCGTGCAATTGAATCGCGCACATAAAATACAAATTGGCGATACTGATTGTTGGAAATTTCAGTTTGATCAATCCAAAAAGCATCAACAGAGATGGTTTTTGTTGGAGCGTTTATCGCCCAAGATACGTCTTGATCGTTACCCCCCAAGTTGAATGATCCCATGGGAACGAAAACCATACCATACGGGTTAGGTTCAGCGTAACTTCTCCTTCCTTGTACGCCTACAAGTTCTCCCCCTTGACCACCAGGACCGCTGCAACTATTCAGCAGGGCTATTACAAAACTAAAAATAAGAAGCTTTTTCATAACACTCCATTTATTTAGCAAATAACGTAATTTTTTTTGAATTCAGTTTTAAATGGCTTACAAAAATCTTATGCTTTTGTATTGTTGAGGTGGTCGTTCCTTCTTTAAAGAGAAGGTGTAACCAAGCATAAATTCGTGAGAGCCATCATTATAGCCACTGATTTCGCGTAACGAAAATTCGTATGCGTAACCAATTTTTAATCCATTAAAAAGTTCAATTCCAACCATTCCAGTTATTGCATCTCCTAATCGACCCATACGATAAGAAACGCCGCCCCAGAATTTTTTATTGTATTTAACATTAGCAGATAATGAAATTTGTGACAAAAACAGATCAGAAACAGCATAAACCGAGGGGTTGAATTGCCATGCTGGATTTGGCATATTAAGGATATACCCACCGGTTAAGTAAAATTGGCGCTTATAGTGAGCTGAATTTGTTGCACTATTCATTTTTGTTCCGTTAAGATGCGCAACCGATAAACCAAAATACATACTTTCGGTATTGTAGTATAGTCCGGCTCCAAGATCTAAGTTTAAACTGCTTTCTTTTTTTTCAGGAATTGCATTGTCAAGGTTAGCTCCTCCGGAGGGATTCCATGTTGGGTCAATGTTTTTGCTTATGAATCCACCCCCAATTCCAATCCCGAGGGTTCCTTTTCCTGTTTTTAAACGTGCTGCATAGGATAAATTAACTCCTAAGTCCTTATTAAATCCGTAGTTATCGGTAAAAATATTAACACCTGCTCCGCTTTTGAAGCCAAAAGGGGAAATTGCAGAATTTACGTTTAGTGCATTTGTTTGAGGAGCACCATTAAATCCTACCCATTGAATTCTGTTAATTAAACTAGCTGAAATCATTTCGCTGCTACCAGCAGCACCAGGGTTAATGGTGTTCTGGTTGAACATAACTTGCGAGTACTGAGGATCTTGCTGCGCATTAGCAGAAGACAATAAAACCACTGATATAAGCATTAAAAAGGGTTTCTTTAATCGCATGTTATTATACCTCACTAAATATGGTTCAACCGAAAGGTAAAGTAAATAAAAATATTAATTCCTTACAAATTTTATTAACAATAATGTGTTGATAAAAGAATTAAAAAGTATGAACTTATACATTTAAACAAAATAAAAAGTTAGGGTTATTCACTAAAATTTATGAAAAATAAGAAAAAAAAACAATTTTTGAGATTTAATTAAGTAGCCTAATTGATTTTATTATAGATTCTTAGCCACTTATCTGGGAGTTCATGTTTGCTTGCTGCTATATAATCAGCATGTGAACAGGCCACAATTGATTTTTTATCTGGAAAAACATTTTCTAGGCTAGATGGCACTTCTAGCCACCAGCTATCAGAGTTATCACTTTTGTAGAAAACTAATTCGAGGTGCGGTGGAGTACCTTCAACAATAAATTTTTTGAAATCACCTTTCGTGTTCGGCTTTTCGAATTTGCGTTGTAAATAAGCATCGATAAAATGCCAAACTAATTGTGCCGATAAATGAGCCCCTTGAGGATTATTCTCTGTATTCAATTCAAAAACGCCAAAGCAGCAGGTTCTATCGCTAAGGCCAGCATATCGAGCAAGTTGACAGGCTTCTTCGGCATATAACCCGTTTGGTGATGGGAAAAAATTACCAGGGCAATCAGAGTTCCTAATGGCACCAATATCAAAGCTAACTAAATCGGAATCCCTAAAGGTAGGCTCTGTTTCACGATAGTTACCTCTTACAAAACCTAAACGGAGCAATTCATGGTTTTTTTTACTTAGAGTATCGATTGCTGCGAGGTTGCAAAGATATCCCTGGTATCCTATTATACTAAGGTTGAATAGATTTTCGAGAGGCTCATCGATGAAATGTTTTATATAACCTGTTGAGCAGAATTCACCTTCGCTATCGTCCATATCTATGCGAGAGTCAACAAACGAAGCGCAAATCCCCGATCGATGTGTCTTTATACCTTGGTATATGGGGTACGACACCTCTTGTGTACCTCCGAGTACAATAATATTTGCTCCCTTTGTTAAAAAGTAGCTTGTTAAATCTTTAATTGCGGAGTAAGTATCCTTAGGTGTTTTTGTAGATTTGAGGTTTCCGGCATCAATAATCTTTGTTTTTTGGGGAAAGCAAGAAAGACTGTAAAAAAACTCACGAATCAAATCAGGAGATTTTGATGCGTTTTTATTCGAAGAGTTTCTGCTTTCAGGAAAACCTACAACAACCAAATCGCCACTATCTATTGACGGAAAGCCTTTTCCGTGTTTATAAAAGGTTGTATTTAAAAGAGTAGATGCGTTTCTACTAACTCCACCAATTTTTGGAATCGCATCGGATGGGTCAAGATAATCGGCCGGATTCATTTCTTTGCTTTTCCTTGATTTTTTTTCTTTTTATTGGTTGGGTTTTGGCTGCTTACAATTTTAATACAGTCGGCATAGGTTAACTTTTGAGCATCGGATCCCTTTGGAAGTTTAAAGTTATCGCCCTTATAATATATGTAAGCACCCCATCGTCCATTTAAGAGTTGAAGGGTTGTATCCTCTTCAAAAACTTTTATTATTTTTTCACGCTCTTTCTTGCGACCCTCTTCAATAATTTCAATTGCTCGTTCAATAGTAATGGTAATTGGGTTATCCTCTTTTTTTAGAGAGAAAAATTTTGAAGCATGGCGAACGTATGGACCAAATCGACCGATTCCAATAACTACATCTTTTTCTTCGTAAAGGCCTAAATTGCGTGGAAGATCAAATAGTTTTAGGGCTTCCTCAAGGGTAATGGTTTCAATAAGCTGACCTTTAAGTAAGCTAGCAAATTGCGCTTTAACATTTTTTTCGGGATTATTCTCACCAATTTGAGCTATTGGACCAAATCGGCCAATTCGGACAGTTACAGGTTTCCCTGATTTTGGATCGACACCAAGTTCTCTTTGCCCTTTACTATAATCAGACTCAACAAGTGTTTTTTCAACATCTTTATGGAAAGGTTTATAGAATTGGTCGATCATTTTTGTCCATTCAATTTTGCCTTCGGCAATATCGTCGAACTCTTTCTCAACTGTAGCGGTAAAGTTAAAGCTGAGGATATTTTTAAAATACTCGATTAAAAAATCGTTTACAACAATACCAATATCGCTAGGGAATAGTTTTGCTTTTTCGCTACCCGTATTTTCAACTTTTTCGTGTTGAGTAATATTTCCCCCTTTAAGGAGGATATATTTATATTTTCGTTCAACACCTTCGCGATCCTCTTTAAGGGCATAACCACGGGTTACAATTGTAGAAATGGTTGGAGCATAAGTTGATGGGCGACCAATGCCTAGCA
>JBPXJX010000249.1:0-3510 GCA_051715525.1 Bacteroidales bacterium | reverse complement strand
TTCAATAATGCTGCAATATAACGATTCATAGATTTGGTTTACTGGAATGACATGGGATCTTTAATGTGCGAAATCATAGGAATAGTAGTTACATTTCCTTGTACAGAAACTTTTATTTTTGGAGGTTGTGGGGTGTTGTTTTCAATATTAGTCTCAGTATTGTTATCTGAACTATTTGTGGCTTCTGCAGTATCAGCAGCAGAGATATTTGGCTTTTGTTGTGAATTTGCTGGGTTTGCGCTATTCCCCTTGAGAAATTCCAAAGAACGAGCACCAAAATAGAAGGCAATCATCATTAAAAATGCTGTTTTGAAAAAGTCATATTGGTCAACTAACAACGAGTTTGCCCCTAAACTGCTGTTTGGAGCAAGATTTGCTACAAGTATTGCTATGGCACCAAATAGAAGGGTGAATGCAATCATACCTCTAACTGTTCCCCCTGGCAGGCCAAAGGTTTCGTTTCTGTATGGGTTATCAAATGGCTCTTCTGCAATATCGTGTTCGCTATAAACCAATCCTTCGCGACGTTGATGTTTTGCTTTATCAATCCGGTCCCACTCTTCCTGAGTAATGCCATAATTAATATTGTAGAATCGGAGTGCCCATAAAAAGTATGTGGTAAATATGCACAACCAGATCATTACAATATCAAATGCAATGGTATTGTACACTGCTGCAGGGTTTGAACTGCTAATAATGAGTATAGAACCAATTAAAGTAACGATTATGAAAACTACAATTACTGCTGCTAGTAAAGCATTTCCATATTTCTTACTTCGAAGTAAATTTTTCTTGAACATAGGATTCTATATTTTTAAATTGTGATTTGAACCATTTAATAAGCTCACGAACATAACCTATAACTGTTCCTGCTAATCCAACTATCCATAACCAGATATCTTCCAACTTATCAGGGTTATACCATGCAAATAGGATTGAAAGGGTAACAATGGCTATTAAAATTAGTGTGATAAAGCGTCTCATTTTAAAACTATATAGTTAAAAATGGATAGAAATAGCAATTTAGTAAAATATTATAATATTTGTATATAAAATATGCTTTTTATTTAAATGTTTTTTAGGAAATAATATGTTGTATAGTTTAATAGATATATCATCTTAATTTTTTTTTCCATAATTTGTAATCTTAAATCTATATTACTATGGAGTTAATAAGTACCAATAAAGCGCCAATGCCAGTTGGACATTATTCACAAGCAATTGTATGTAATGGGATGGTTTACGTATCGGGTCAACTACCAGTAAAGCCAGATAGGTCTTCAAAAGAGGTTGGCACAATTGAAGAACAAACACTACAAGCACTTAAAAATGTTGAACAAATACTAATTGCTGCAAATAGTAGTAAGGAGTTGGTTGTAAAAGTAACTGTTTATATCTCCGATATTAGTTTGTGGGGTAGAGTGAATGACGTGCATAGCCAGTTTTTTGGTAATCATAAGCCTGCAAGAGCAATTGTTCCAACAATGGAGTTGCATTACGGCTATCAGATAGAAATTGAGGCTATTGCCGCAGTAATTGAAAAATAAAAGGAGGGAAAACCCTCCTTTTTGTTTATTAACCTATAAAACAATTCTAGTTTGTACCTATGTTACCTAATGCACAACTCGTAAAAGTATTGTCAATGCTAGCTGCTGAAAGTGTTGCTGAATTATCCAAATAAATTCCCCAGCCAGATGAATTCAAGAAATTACAATTTTTAACGGTTATTCCTGAAGTCTCTCTAATGTATAAACAAGCTTCTTGATCAAATCCAGCATACTGAAATGTACAATAATCTAACACTGTATTAGACGATACATATTGATACAAAAATATACCTTTCCAAGCTCCTGTAGCAGGTGAAGTATTGCTTGATGTGAAAACTATTGGGTTTGTAATAGTTCCAATTGCAGTCAATTTTGTGGTTGCCGAATAGCCAAAATCAATTCTTCCTCCTGCATTAAACGATAATACGGTTCCTGGTTCAATTGTTAAGTTAGTTTCAACGGTAATGCCTCCATTAATTATGTAAGGAACAGTTTGTTTCTTCCAAGTTATATTAGCCCCGTCTGTTGCAGTAACTTCGTTATTTTCAACAAGAATTCCATAACCGCTATTGGCAGAAATTATATTATTAGCACCAAGGGTATGTAAAGCAAAGGGATAAAGTCTTATAGGATGTGATCCGCAATTTTCAATGGTATTTCCAGTCATCGATACAAATGATCCTGAGTCATTTAGGTCAATTCCAATTTCTTTTGCATTCTTAACAAGGTTGTTATTAAATATTAATTTGCAACGAATGTCAAGTGCGGAGTAGCTCGAATATCCAGCATACAAGAAATCGCAATAAGTTAAACTAGAGTTCTGAAGTACATGGCCATAAAAAGTTAAACCATACCATGCTCCTGGTGTAGCAGTTGCCGAATATGCTGTAAAAACAATACGTTTATCGGCTGTGCCATTTGCTGTTATGGTAACATTATTGGTGTAACCAAAACCTAAGCTTGAGCCTGTTTTAAACTTAATTATTGTTCCAGGTTCAATTGTAATGTTTGCTTCAACATCGATACTACCATCAATTACATATACCTTATCAGCAGTCCAAGTTGTTACAGAGGTAATATTATCTACAATAAGTACTTCATTACCGTTTTGATTTTCATCCACTTCTTTTTCACAAGATGAGAACCCGATTGATAGCACTGCAAGTGCAATAATTGTAAAAAGAAACTTTCTCATAGTAATTAATAATTGTTTGTTTGACATAAGTTTTAGAATTAAAGTTTTAGAATTTGTAAGATATGCCCAAGTTCAGATATGCTATTCCATAACCAATTTCAGCCATGGCTGCAAACTTATCGGTAAAGTAATAGCGTCCACCTGCAAACCATGCCCATATAAAACCGCTTGCTGAAGCAGAATAGCTATATCCAAAGGTTGTCCCAAATTCTTTGGCTTTAATAATGTCATAGCCTAGCATTAATCCAGTATAGGTGTCAAGTTTATCTATTAGTTGATAATGCCCTATACCTCTGGCCCCGATAACGAAGTTGGTATATTTCCATCCCCAACCAGAGTATTCCCATTTAGCGCTTGAGTATCCGATGTAACCTCCAATGCCTAGGGAACTTTTTTCATCGAATAACTTATCTTTTACACCCATTTCGAATGATAAAGAAATAGGAGGTGTTTTGCTTGTATATCCACTTCCAGAATAAAGAGCATTTCCAAAACCAATACCGGCATTTAGTATTTTATCGCCTTTTTGAAAAGTATTTTGCGATATACCTAAAAATGCAAAACCGCATATAACAGTAATAAGTGTTAATGTTTTTTTCATTTCTCTAAAATTTTAATTGATAATTTTTAAGTTAAAATCTGATTCAAAAGTATTATGCTTACATAAGATGGTTTACCCCCAAAAGGGGGTTTTTAATAGGTTGAGGTAGTTATACTTTTGTAATACTTTTTTTTAAAGCCTTCAAAATTTATTATGAGGAGTCTCAA
>JBPXJX010000248.1:0-6487 GCA_051715525.1 Bacteroidales bacterium | reverse complement strand
TTTGGGCAAAAGCGATTTTCGCTCGAAGGGGCTGAATCGTTAGTTCCTGCACTCGATTCAGTTATTGAACACGGGGCATCACTGGGGATTGAGGAATTTGTGGTTGGAATGGCTCACCGTGGTAGACTAAACGTGCTAACCAATATCATGGGAAAACCATACGAAGATATTTTTAGCGAATTCCTTGGCGAAAAGTACGAAGGCGATATCGCCCTTGGCGATGTTAAGTACCATCTTAGCTACAACAATACTATTCACACCGATAATGGACAGGCCGTAAAAATAAGCCTTGTTCCTAACCCATCTCATCTCGAAACAGTTGCTCCTGTTGCACAAGGTATTTCTAGAGCAAGGATAGAAAATGAGTACAATGGCGATTACAACAAGTTAGCACCAATTATTATCCATGGTGATGCAGCTGTAGCAGCACAAGGAGTTGTTTACGAAACAATACAGATGTCGCAACTTGAGGGGTATAAAACTGGAGGAACAATACATATTGTAATTAATAATCAAGTTGGGTTTACCACCAATTATCTAGATGCTCGCAGTAGCACATACAGCACCGATATTGCAAAAGTAACTCTATCGCCTGTATTTCATGTTAATGGAGATGACCCTGAGGCATTGATTCATACCATAAAGATTGCAGTTGAATATCGCCAAAAGTTTCACACTGATGTATTTATCGACCTTTTGTGCTACAGGCGATATGGCCATAACGAAGGCGATGAGCCACGATTTACTCAACCAACCCTTTACGAGATAATTGCAAACCATCCAAATATCAGGGATTTATACGCCAAACTACTTATTGAACAAGGCGTATTGCCAAGTGAAGAGGTAAAGCGACTTGAGCAAGAATTTGAGAATTTGCTCGACTCAAAGCTTCAGCATGCAAAGGAGAGCAATAAAGTTAAAGTGCAACGATTCATGGCCGAATCGTGGAAAGGTTTGAGATATTCTAAGGCAGAAGATTTTGATGCATCAATTAATACTGGAGTTAAAAAGGAAATCCTCATCGATTTAGCAAAGCGAATAAATACGCTTCCTGCCGATAAACCATTCTTTAAGAAGTTGATAAAACTTGTTGAAGATCGAAATGAGATGGTTAACAGCAATCGGGTCGATTGGGCAATGGCAGAGCTGCTTGCTTATAGTACCTTACTGACCGAGGGGAATGCAGTTCGATTAAGCGGACAAGACTCGGAACGTGGCACATTCTCACATCGACATTCGTCTTATAATGTTGAGAATAGCGACGAAAAGTATTACCCATTAAAGAATCTATCGAAAAGTCAAGCAGCATTTAATGTTTACAATAGTTTGCTTTCTGAGTATGGTGTGATGGGCTTTGAATATGGTTATTCAATTACTCAGCCCAATGCGCTTACCATTTGGGAGGCTCAGTTTGGCGATTTTAACAACGTTGCACAGGTAATTATCGACCAATATATCAGCTCTGCTGAGGATAAATGGGGTTTGCGATCTGGTTTAACGCTACTTCTACCCCATGGGTTTGAAGGTCAAGGACCAGAACACTCGAGCGCTAGGATTGAACGCTTCTTAACTCTTGCAGCCCGAAATAATATGCAAATAACCAACTGCACAACGCCTGCAAACTTATTCCATCTTCTTCGTCGACAAGTGAAGCGTGATTTTAGGGTGCCTTTAATCGAGTTTACACCTAAAAGCTTACTTCGTCACCCTAAATGTATTTCGAGCATCGACGAGCTTGCAAATGGCCATTTTAACGAAGTTATTGACGACTTCGAGAATGATGTTAGCGAAGTTAAACGCGTTGTTTTCTGCAGTGGAAAAATCTACTATGATTTACTACAACGTAAAGAAGAATACAAAGCACGCGATATAGCATTGGTGAGAATCGAACAGCTTTACCCATTCCCCAAAAAGCAGATTTTGGATATCATATCAAAATATCAAAATACTATTAAATGGCTTTGGGTACAGGAAGAGCCTCAGAACATGGGTGCTTGGAACTTTATTCGCGACCAAATTACCGAGATTAAACTTGAACTTGTTAGCCGTGCTGCTAGTGGTAGCCCCGCTGTAGGTTTGAGTAAAATACATGCCCTCGAGCAAGAAGATATTATTGGTAAAGTGTACCGAAAATGCGATTGCGAGCTTAAAAATGTATACTGCGGATTGCAATGTATGGTTGGATCGCGCAAATTTACACGCAAAGCAGAACATGAGTATTTAGAGTAAAGTGACAAGAAGCAAGTGACAAGTGACAGAAATAACAATCAACGAACAACGAATAATATGACAATAGAAATCCGCATACCAAGCCCAGGTGAATCGATATCAGAAGTTGAACTAGCTCGTTGGCTAGTTGAAAATGGTTCATGGGTTGAAAAAGATCAGGAAATTGCCGAGGTTGAATCGGAAAAGGCTACCCTACCCCTTATCGCTGCTGAAAGTGGAATTATCAGCATTGTTGTAAAAGGAGGAACAACCTTAAAAGTAAACGAAATTGCCTGTACAATTGATACATCAACAGCAAAACCTGCCGATGCTCATAAAAAAGAGGTAAAACAGTCAGAACCTCAAAGACCAACTGAGACTTCACAAAAAGTTGAAGAACCTAAAAAGGTTGAAAAGAAAGTTGAATCGGATAAAAATGTAAAAATAACGCCATTGGCCTCAGCAAAGATGGAGGCTGAGAATATATCCGTTGATGATATTTTAAGTGGCTTAAAACGAATATCTACCCACGAGGTGGATATGGTAAAAGGCAAAACAAGCAATGCTAAAATTCCCGTTAGAGGTGAGCGTAAAGAAGAACGGGTTAAAATGTCGCAGCTAAGAAAAAAACTTAGCGAAAGGTTGGTATACGCAAAGAACCAAACCGCCATGCTTACAACCTTTAACGAGGTTGATATGAGCCGCGTTATGGATATAAGGAAAACCTATCAGCAGGCTTTTCAAGAGAAATATGGAGTAAAACTTGGATTGATGTCGTTTTTTACAAAGGCAGCTGTAGAAGCTTTAAAGCAACACCCATTAACTAATTCGATTATTGATGGTGACGAGGTTGTAACTCCAAACTATATCGATATGGGTATTGCAGTTCAAACGCCCAAAGGGCTTATGGTTCCAGTGCTAAGAGATGCCGACAAGCTCACCATTGCCGAAATGGAAAAGGGTATTGGAGAGCTAGCCAACAAGGGTCGAATGGGGAAAATCACCATTGAGGAGCTAACCGGAGGAACATTTACCATTACAAACGGTGGTGTTTTCGGATCGATGCTTTCAACCCCAATTCTAAACTCTCCACAATCGGCTATTCTTGGAATGCATAATATTGTAGATAGACCAGTTGCCGTAAACGGCAAGGTGGAGATCCGCCCAATAATGTACGTTGCCCTCAGTTACGACCATCGAATTATCGATGGCAAAGACTCAGTTGCATTTCTTGTAAAAGTTAAGCAGATGATTGAACATCCAGAAACGATGCTTTTTGAGGGGAATTCGTTGGATAAGATTCTGATTGGGTTATAAAACAAGAAAGCACTTAAATGAGTGCTTTCTTGTTTTAAGTCGAATTTCTATTCTTTAAAATCATCTAGTTCATTGGACAACTTCATAATCCTTATTACATTCCCCTCATTATCTTTAATTGGATAATAGGTTTCGATAAATGAGGTTACTTTGTCCTTCCAGTTAATTTTTAGTTTAATCTTCTTGCTCTTCCCAGCACGTAGATCATTCCAAAACTCATCATACTCTTTTTGCTGTTTTTCAGTCATTTCCAATCCATCAGAATGGTATTTTCCGATAATCTCATTGCGCCCAATGTTTAGTTTATTCAATAGAGCATCATTAACATTGGTTATTTTACCGTTTAAATCATATTCAATAAAATAGGAAGATTCATTTAGCGAAGTAATAAGATTTTCAACCTCAGCTGATTTACGTGCTGCTTCCTCCTGCGTTGCTTGTAACTCCTCCATATTCTGGCGCATTTCCTCCTCTTGAGCGGCCATCTCTTCTGACTGTTGTTGAGATTGCTCTAATAATTGCTTTGTCTTAGCATTAATTCTAGCCGATGAAATGGTTGAAGCGATATTTTCTCCAACCTTTTCAAGAAACTCTATTTGATATTTTTCAATTGGATTGAATGAAGCCATTTCAATAACCCCTAAAACCTGATTCTCCGATTTCAAAGGTACTAGAATAACGCATCTGGGGTTTGAGCCTCCAAGCCCAGAAGTTATATCAACATAATCTTTAGGAACAGTATTTAAGAATATAGTCTCTTTTTCCATTGCACAGGCGCCAACTAGCCCCTCTCCCTTTTCAATTCGTTTAGTGACATATTTTTTACGATCCCAAGCGTATGCTGACATCAATTCGAAATGTGCATCACCCCTATCCTCCTCATTCCAAAGGAAAATACCACCTTGATTTGCTCCAAGATATTTTACAACATTCCTTATTACCTCATCACTCAGCTGCTGAAGATCATCGCCATTCTGACGAAGAATATCCGCGAATTTTGCAAATCCTTCGGTTGTCCAGTTACGTTTTTGGTCTTCAATTTTTCGTTTTTCCTCCTCGTCATGAGCATTTTTAAGGCTATCGCGCATTTCGATTAGTGATTTTCCCAGCATATCCTTATCGCTAAGCATATGGATTTCGGTGCTATAGTTCCCTTGCCCAATCTGAGTAGCTGAAACAGACTTTTTATTTAATCCCTCAACCGAAATATTCAACGCTTTAGACATCTCCTCAATCTCATCGCCCGTATTGATATCAATCTTCAGATCGTCAGAAATCTCACCATCTGCTAATCGTTTCAGGCTTGAGGTTATTTTTCTAATCGGTTTTGTTAACCTATCGGAAACAAAAATTAATACAATAACGATTAGCAACAACCCTATAATACCAACTCCAAGAGAAACATACAATGCATTATTGGCTTCCTGCGTGATTACTGACATAGGTGTAGAAAGAACTAATGACCAAGGGGTTAAAATTTTACCTGCGCTGATTGGAGCAAAACAGATAAGCTGCTTATTCCCTAGCTCATCTGTCTTAATAAAATTGAATTCTGTTCCACTTTGAATTTTTTCCAAAATTTTATGTGATTCATAATCATTTGGAAATAAATCTTTGATATTCTTATTAAGTAATTCTTTACTTGGATGACTGGCAATAACTCCTTTGTTTGAGACTAAAAATGCATAACTCCCTTCAACATGCTTAACGCTAGAAACTATATTCTGTAAACTTTCGAGCCCAACATCAGTTGCAATGATTCCATTAAATTTACCATCAATATTAATTGGGGATCCAAATGTTACCATCAGCTTAACATCTGATTTTCCCTTAGTAACCTGATCAACGTATGGCTCCCAAACAGCCTCAACTCCTCTTTTCTTAAAACCACCATATAATGGAGGATCGACGGTTAAACTTCGCTGATCGTACAAATGCTTTAGCTCATTATTCTCTCTCCAAGTTGTTATAACAAATCGACCATGATCTTTGGTATAACCAGGAACATAGCCATAATACTCCCAGCTGTCCCACAAAGAATAAATCTGTGGATTTTCTTTCAAAACAGGGAGATACATATCTAAAAAAAGTTTCTTCCATTGCTCGTGAGGCATATTCTTATAAACCGTTAAAGCCTGAGACAATGTTCTTACAAGTGCAAGTTCTCTTTCAAAAACTTTTTCAATCTGATCTGCAGAAATACGAGAAGTATATTGAGCCTTTAGTATTGCATCTCGTGAGATTATTTTCCTTGAGCTTAATAAAATATAGCCAATTGCAACTACATAAAGAAAAGCCGAAACAGTAAGAATATAGAGCAATATTTTTTGCCTAATTTTTAATTTTATCTTCATAAATAAAGAGTTTTAAAGGCCATCAATATAATAGGATTTACGATAACTCAGGCAATTTTGTTATAGATATGCTCTATTTTTATTGGAAATAAAAAAGGCGCCCTTTAAGCGCCTTTAATGTTTAAATTGATTTATACAAACTCTTCTAATTCATTAGAGAGTTTCATAACCTTGTAAAAATGTCCTTCGCTATCGGCAATTGGGAAATAGGTTTCAATCATTGTAATAGTTTTACCTTCCCAAGTGATTTGGGATTTAATTTTTTTGTTATTTCCACCCCTTAAATCATCCCAGAAACGACCATACTCTTTTTTCTGTTTTTCAGATAATTCGATATTCCCAGAGTGATGTGTACCAATCAATTGTTGACGGGAAATTCCCATACGATGCAAAAAGGCATCGTTTGCATTGATAATATTACCAGTCATATCGTACTCAACTATGTAAGAAGCTGAGTTTAATGATGTTAACAAGCCCTCAATTTCACCTGATTTACGAGCAGCCTCTTCTTGTGTTGCCTGAAGCTCCTCCATGTTTTGGCGCATCTCCTCCTCTTGAGCGGCCATCTCCTCTGCCTGTTGCTGCGATTGCTCTAAAAGTGCTTTTGT
>JBPXJX010000247.1:0-3327 GCA_051715525.1 Bacteroidales bacterium | reverse complement strand
TTTGAATTAAGCCTAATCAATATTACAAGCATTAGCCCATCATTTCAAAGCCAAATATCGGGGAAGTATCTCGAAAACAGTTATAAAAACCAAATCATCACACTTACCAGCTATAGTTTAACATTAAACAATCAGAACCTTCAAAAGATTACTAGCTATACATATTTAAGGTTTAATGTCGAGTCATCGGGTAATATCTTAGCAGCAATCTATTCAAAAATTGGCGAAAAGGCTAATGATAATACCTATCAGCTTTTAAAAACGAGTTTCTCCCAATTTGTTCGTTCCGACTTAAACATAACATATCATCAAATTATTGACAATAACAATTCTTTTGTATATCGTGTATTTGCTGGCGTAGGTTACCCCTATGGCAATTCAAAAGCATTGCCATTTGATAAAAAGTATTTTTCTGGAGGCGCAAATGGAATTCGTGCATGGAGTGCACGAAGTTTAGGCCCAGGTTCAGTTAAAGTTACTAATTCTGGTTTTTTTAATCAGACAGGTGATATTAAGTTGGAAGCAAACCTTGAATACCGATATAAGATTTTTTGGCAACTGGAAGGAGCGTTGTTCTTTGATGCTGGAAATATTTGGGCTTTTATTGATGAAAACGATAATGCAATTTTTAAACCTAAATCTTTTTACAAACAAATTGCATTAGGTACTGGAACTGGTTTTAGGGCTAACCTTGGATTTTTAACAGTCCGTTTTGATTTCGGTTATAAAGTTTACGACCCCGTTATCGATCCTGATGTGAAGTTTAGACCATGGGTGCCATTTCAACAAAAATTTATGTGGAAAGATGTTGCCGTAAACTTTGGAATTGGATATCCTTTCTAAACCCTTTCAATTTCTCATTGATTTTTCACTCATTTTTTTGTAAGTTTGTTTTACACCAAATCAATGATGTTATGACCTATGATAAAATTGTTGAATTACTGGGTGATAAATCAAAGTACTTGCTCGAGCATAAGAGTGGTTGTATTGATAAAAAATTCCTTCACCTTCCGGGCCCCGATTTTTTAGATCGGGTTGTTACTCAGTCAAATCGTTCAAACCAAACAATCCGAAGCCTTAACGCCATGTTTAACCATGGTAGATTAGCGGGTACTGGCTATTTATCTATTCTTCCCGTTGATCAAGGAATCGAGCATTCAGCGGGCGCTTCATTTGCACCTAATCCGATCTATTTCGATCCAGAGAATATTGTAAAACTGGCTATCGAAGGGGGTGCTAATGCCGTAGCATCAACCTTCGGTGTACTCGCATCGGTATCAAGGAAGTATGCCCATAAAATTCCATTCATAGTGAAAATAAACCACAACGAGCTAATTTCATACCCAAACAAGTACGATCAGATCATGTTTGGAACAGTTGACGAAGCTTGGAATCTAGGTGCTGTTGCCGTGGGAGCAACAATTTACTTCGGGTCTGAGGAATCTACACGACAAATTGTTGAGGTTGCCGAAGCATTTGAGTATGCACATCAGTTGGGGATGGCTACTGTTCTTTGGTGCTATCTTCGTAATAACGGTTTCAAAAAGGATGGAGTTGATTACCATACCGCATCTGACCTCACTGGTCAAGCTAATCACCTTGGAGTTACTATACAAGCCGATATAATTAAGCAAAAGTTACCCGAAACTAATGGTGGTTTTAAGGCAATTAACTTTGGTAAAACACACGATAAAGTATACTCCCAATTAACATCTGAACATCCAATCGATTTAACAAGATACCAGCTAATTAATTGCTATAGTGGTCGTTCCGGATTAATAAACTCAGGGGGGGCATCAAGTGGAGCAAGCGATTTAAGTGAGGCTGTTGCAACGGCTGTAATTAATAAAAGGGCAGGAGGTATGGGCTTAATAAGTGGACGGAAAGCATTCCAAAGACCAATGAATGAGGGTATTAATGTACTGAATGCCATTCAAGATGTTTATTTGGCTCATGAAATTGATATCGCGTAATCATTCCTTTTCAAAAATCTGAAGGTATATTATAGCCTATCAACCGCAAATATCCCTATGGTTTGCGGTTGATTTATTTATGCTACATAAGTTTTCCTTTCCGAATAAGAAAACATCATTCTAAAATAGGCTTTTTTTATTCAAATAATTATTTTAACTTAGTTTTTAAATAGTTGAAATATAATATTATATAATTTAGAATTTATTCTTTTGTATGGGTTCATTGTTTGATGATTCGAAAGATTATTTCACTTTTTCACGTTCCGAGCGAAGAGGAATCTTGGTTCTTATAATTGTAATCTTAATTTTAATTATAACACCAATCTTTATTAAATCCTATGTTACTATTCAATCACTCGACAATAGCCAAATAAAAGCAAAGGTTGATAGTTTCTTTGCGTCCATTAGTTCAAATCAACCCGAATTTGTGGAACATACACCTAGACCAATAGAAGAGCTAGAGGGTGTTCATTTTAATGCTGTTGAATATTTCTCTTTCGATCCAAATACAGCTAAAGTTGATGAGTTAGTGCAGCTAGGACTATCTGTTAAACAGGCTCAAGTAATTGATAGGTACCGTAGTAAAGGTGGAATTTTTCGCAATCCTGATGATTTCTCTAAAATATTTGTAATTGATTCTAACCTATTCAATAAATTAAAACCCTGGATAAATATCAACCCAAATTTTACTAATAAAAGTTCAAAAGCATTCAGCGACTCCATCCATAATGTTAAGATGAATCCAATCATAGTTGAACTTAATACAGCTGATACATTAGAGCTAATAAATGTTAGAGGTATTGGTAAGAGTTTTGCACGTAGAATCATTGCATACAGAGATTTACTCGGAGGTTTTGTAAACATTAAGCAGCTTAAAGAAGTATATGGTATGAGAACTGAACTTTTAAGTGAAATTAACAAATCTTTAAAAGTTGACTCAACACTAATTAAAACAATAAATCTAAATCTTGTATCATTTGAAGATATTAAAAAGCATCCATACATAACAGAATATCAGGCTAAGGCAATAATATACTATAGAAGTAAGGTGGGAGTTATTAAAAACCTTAGCGAACTAGTTAGCAACAAGATACTCCCTAACGAAAAATTAGAACGTTTGAAAAAATATTTGGTTTTGCAATAGCCTTAAACCTTAATAATCAGCTATTCTTTCATTATTATTTTCAATATAGAAAAAAAATTACACCATACTATTTGATTTATATTTGAGAAAGTGTAATTTTGCGGCTCATAAATTCAAACGATATGATTATAGTACCAATAAAAGAAGGCGAAAACATTGAGAGAGCGCTTAAGAAGTTCAAAAGAAAATTCGAAAAAACTGGGATTATGA
>JBPXJX010000246.1:0-1429 GCA_051715525.1 Bacteroidales bacterium | reverse complement strand
TTTCTTCCCTCCTTGATATTTTGATATACAGCTCTAGCAATTGAAAATGGGTTTATCCCCGGATGGATGTAGAAATGCTTATCTTCAAAAGCGACAATACAACTAGCAAATTTCTTAGGAATAGAATCAGCCTCAGGAAAGCGATACTGCCCGTCTTTTGCAATGGTTGCATCGAGCAGTTCACCTTTGCTATCGGTAATTACAGTACAAGTTGGATCTGAAAAAAGTGGTTTTGGAATAGAAAACCAAAAAGCAGCTAAGACCAGCAGAAGTATTGATAAATAAACAATAAACCACTTACACTTGAATATCTGCATGGTTACAATATTCTACTTCTCAACCAATTCAACCTGAAATAGCTTCGGCCAAAGTTTACCTGTAACAAATAAACGTTGGCCAGCAGCATCCCAAGCAATTCCGTTGAGTACATCCTCGCTCCCAGTTCTATCAGAATCTTTTAAAAGGCCTTTAAAATCCACAATACCTTTAACAACACCCGTTTGAGGATTGATAATTACAATGTTATTTGTTTGATAAACATTAGCAAATAAATCGCCATTAATCAGTTCAAGCTCATTAAGTTGGCTGACCTCTTCCTTGTCAGTATAAACCTCAACTCTATGTGTTTCTGAAAAGTTTGCAGGCTCCATATACCTAATAATGTTAGAACCATCGCTCATGATAAGCTCTTTATCGTTATTTGTAAGGCCCCAGCCTTGAGTATTGAAGTTAAATGTTCCAATCTGCTTGAATGTTGCAAAATCGTAAACAAATCCAATCTCTGATGTCCAAGTAAGTTGATATAGTTTATTATTAAAAAAGGTAATTCCTTCACCAAAGTGACGACTCTCGAGGTTGATACTTTGTAATACCTTACCCGTTTCAAGTTCAACCTTTCTTAGGCTCGATGAGCCTTTTTGACCTGTTCCTTCATATAAAAACCCATCTTTGTAAATTAATCCCTGAGTATAAGCCTCAGGATCATGTGGAAAGGTTTTAACCACCCTATAGGTGTAACTTTTAGGAGCAACATTCGATTTCAACTTAACTGAAACTGATGCGGTTTGAAAAAGGCCATCTTTGTAAGCAGTTGCCCTAATAGTTTTGGTTCCAAGCGCAAGATTTTCTGTTTTTAGAGTGTACGATAGATTTGTGATCTTACCCAATTTGTTGCTATTGACAAATAAAACGATTGAGTCAGGGGTAAACTTTTCTTCTATTTGTTTTAACTTAAGGTTAACAACATCGCCAAGTTTGAATAGCGTTCCATTTGATGGCTCATTGAACTTTACTAAGTATATCGATTTTTCTGTTTGCTTTTCATTATTTGCAACACTTCCTTTCTCGTTTGATGTACACGAAAAGGCCAGCAACATCATTGATGATGCAATTGCTAATGATATTGATAAGATTTTTTTCTTTAGATCGG
>JBPXJX010000245.1:0-5905 GCA_051715525.1 Bacteroidales bacterium | reverse complement strand
CCTGTTCGGGTTGGTGCAGTTGGCGCAGAGATCGTTGTATTGTAATTTGCATTCACGCTAGTCACAGACGAGCCTCCCTGCGAGTTGAATGTTACAGAGTACACGTTGATGGTCCACTTCGCGAACAGGGTTGTATTGGCAGTAACCACATCAGAAGCGAAATTCCACGCATTTGTGCAGGCTGCCTCCTTGTACCAGCCACCAAAAGTGTAGCCTGTTCGTGTTGGCGCAGTAGGGGCAGTAATAGTCGTATTGTAATTGGCATTCACGCTAGTCAGAGACGAGCCTCCTTGCGAGTTGAATGTTACAGAGTACACGTTGATGGTCCACTTCGCGAACATGGTTGTATTGGCCGTAACCCCATCAGAAGCGAAATTCCACGCATTTGTGCACGCTTCCTCCTTGTACCAGCCACCAAAAGTGTAGCCTGTTCGTGTTGGCGCAGTAGGGGTTGTAATAGTCGCATTGTAGTTGGCATTCACGCTAGTTACAGCTGAGCCGCCCTGCGAGTTGAAGGTTACTGTGTATACGTTTATAGTCCATTTTGCATATAGCGTAGTATTTGTTGTAACCACATCCGTTGCGAAGGTCCAAGCATTAGTGCAAGCAGCTTCTTTGTACCAACCCCCGAATGTATAACCTGTGCGAGTAGGTGCAGTAGGCGCTGTGATAGTCGAATTGTAGTTGGCGTTGACACTTGCCACTACCGAACCACCCTGCGAGTTGAACAAAACGGTATAAACGTTAATTGTCCATTTTGCGTATAGTGTCGTATTTGTTGTAACTACATCTGTAGCAAAGTTCCAAGCATTAATGCAAGCTGTTTCCTTGTACCAACCCCCGAAGGTGTATCCTGTTCGGGTTGGCGCTGTCGGAGCGGTAATAGTTGAGTTGTAATTTGCATTCACGCTAGTCACAGCTGAACCACCCTGCGAGTTGAAAGTTACGCTGTAAACGTTGATGATCCACTTAGCATATAAAGTTATGTCTCCAACCACCACATCTGCACCAAAGGCCCAAGTATTAATGCAAGCAGCCTCTTTGAACCAACCACTAAACGTATAACCAATTCGTGTAGGCGCTATAGGATTTGCAATGGTCGTATTGTAGTTGGTAATCACGCTTGCCACAGCTGAACCTCCCTGTGAGTTGAAGGTTACGGTGTACACATTGATGGTCCACTTTGCGTATAGGGTCGTATTGGCAGTAACCACATCTGTTGCAAATGTCCACTGATTAATACAACTAGTCTCTTTGTACCAACCATCAAAAGTATAGCCAATTCTAGTTGGTGCAGAAGGGGCTGTTATTACTGAATTGTAACTTGAGATAACACTTTCAACACCACTACCACCTTGAGAATTAAAGGTAACAGTATAAAAGTCGATTGCCCATAAAGCGTAAAGAGTCATATCTGATTTGACTAAATCGGTATTAAAGGACCATGGATTAATGCAACTTGACTCTTTATACCAACCATGGAAAGTGTAGCCAGTTCTAGTTGGAAAAGCTGGATTTGAAATCGTTGTATTGTATGTTGCTGAAACGCTTGCAATACCCGAACCACCTTGTGAATCAAAAGAAACAGTATATACATTGATAATCCATTTCGCATATAAGGTCGTATTCGCTGTTACCACAAACGAGGCAAAGGTCCACGTATTGGTGCAAGCTGCCTCCTTATACCAACCCCCGAAGGTGCATCCTGTCCGTGTTGGTGCGGTAGGAGCTGTAATAGTCGTATTGTAGTTGGTATTCAGGCTTGCCACAGCCGAACCGCCCTGTGAGTTGAAGGTGACGGTGTATACGTTGATGGTCCACTTGGCGTAAAGGGTGGTATTAACGGTAACCAAATCGGAAGCGAAATTCCACGCATTTGTGCAGGCAGCCTCCTTATACCAACCCCCGAAAGTGTACCCTGTAAGGGTAGGTGCAGTAGGTGCTGTTATAATCGTATTGTAGTTTGCATTCACGCTAGCCACAGCCGAGCCGCCCTGCGAGTTGAAGGTTACGGTGTACACGTTGATGGTCCACTTGGCGTATAGGGTTTTATTGGCAGTAACCACATCGGAAGCGAAATTCCATGAATTTGTGCAGGCTGCCTCCTTATACCAGCCACCAAATGTGTAGCCTGTCCGTGCTGGTGCAGTTGGTGTTGAAATCGTTGTATTGTAGTTGGTATTTACGCTAGCCACAGTTGAGCCGCCTTGCGAGTTGAAGGTTACGGTGTACACGTTGATGGTCCACTTGGCATAAAGTGTAATGTTAGCCGTAACTAAGTCTGTGGCGAAATTCCAAGGATTGGTGCAATCAGCCTCTCTGTACCATCCACCGAAGGTGTACCCTGTAAGGGTAGGCGCGGTAGGCGCCGTGATGGATGTGTTGTAGTTGGTATTCACGCTAGCTACAGCCGAACCGCCCTGTGAATTAAAGGTAACTGTGTATGCATTGATGGTCCACTTGGCGTAAAGGGTGATATTAGTTGTCACCACATCCGTAGCAAAGTTCCATGCATTGGTACAACCCATTTCTTTGTACCAACCCCCGAAGGTGTATCCTGTACGAGTAGGTGCTGTAGGCGTGGTGATTGTGGAATTGTAGTTGGCATTGACATTAGTTACTGCCGAACCACCTTGTGAGTTGAAGGTCACACTGTACACGTTGATGGTCCACTTTGCGTATAGGGTTGTATTGGCAGTAACCACATCGGAAGCGAAATTCCATGAATTTGTGCAGGCTGCCTCCTTATACCATCCGCCAAAGGTGTAACCTGTTCGAGAAGGAGCAGAAGGGGCTGTGATAGTTGTATTGTAGGTGGTATTAACGCTTGCAACTGCCGAACCGCCCTGCGAGTTAAAGGTTACAGCGTATGAGTTGATGGTCCACTTGGCGTAAATTGTTGTTTCTTCAGTAACTAAATCAGTGGCGAAAACCCAAGGGTTGGTGCAGGCCGCCTCCTTGTACCAGCCACCGAATGTATAGCCGGTTCGGGTTGGAGAAGTAGGTGGAGTTATGTAAGAATTGTACATTAAAGATATTTGATCAATTGTTGATCCTCCCTGTGTATTAAAAAATACGTTTAAGAAAATAGGATCCCACCCTGCATAAAGAGTTATATTTGAGGTTACTCTATCTATATCAAAATTCCATGGGGACATTATACATTCTTCATCAAGATACCAACCTCGAAGTTGTTGTCCTTGTAATTCAACTTCTCCTGGGATAGTAATTAAATTGTTATATTTTACTATTAAATCGGGTATTAATGTACCACCATTTGTCTCAAAAAACACGCAAAATCTCTCAGGAATAATAAGGAAATCCTTCCAATATAAAGTAGAATAATATATAGATGATGAACCTTGGGGAACATTTAGGTTGCAAAATGATTTGTTGACTCCTGCAAATGTTTCTGGAAAAATTGTTGGAGGGGTTGAATTAAATACTGTAATATTATCTAAGCCAGCACAGTTATAAAAAGCAGATTCTTCAATATTATTTACAGATTTAGGTATAATTAATTCAGATAAATTATAACAATTATAAAATGCTGAGTAACTAATTGAACTTAGTGATTTGGGTAGATTTAATGTACCTCCTAAACCTGAACAATTTCTAAAAGAACCAACTCCAATTGAGGTAACTGAAGTTGGAATGGTTATTGTGCCAGTAAAACCTGAGCAATAATCGAATGCATAATTACCAATTGTTTTTACTGAAGATGGTATGATTAAATCTCCAGATAGACTACCACAATTAGAAAACACTCTAGTCCCTATGTTTGTTAGATGGTCTGAAATTGTTAAAGTACCTGTGAAACTTGTGTAATTAAAGGCATAGTCACCAATAGAAGTTACTGAGTTCGGTATTAATAGATCTCCTGTAAATCCTGAACAATCTTTTAAAGCATATTTTCCAATTGTTGTTAAAGTATTTGAAAGACTTAAGGATCCAACAAAGGCACTACAATTTTGAAATGCATAGTCCCCAATAGTAGTCACAGAATTAGGAATAGTTAAACCGCCCGATAATCCTGAACAATTATAAAATGCATAAGATTCGATAGTGGTGAGAGAATTTGATAAAGTTAATAATCCTCTAAAACCTGAACAGTCTGAAAAAGATGCTGATTTAATCGATGTAACAGAGTTAGGAATTGTTAAAGAGCCACTTAAACCAGTGCAATAATAAAAAGTATATCTTTCGATTGTAGAAATTGAATTAGGGAGCGTTAAACTACCTTTAAAACCTGTACAACTAGAAAAGGCGCCTTCTTTTATAACACTTACACTATTAGGTATAACTAAATTACCTGACAAGCCTTGGCATCCATAAAAAGCGCTTTGCCCGATAGATGTAACTGTATTGGGTATTGTAAGGGTTCCAGTTAAACCTGAACAATTAGAAAAAACGACATCATCTATTTTATTTAATAGGTTAGGAAGTGTTAAACTTCCACTAAAACCCGTACAGTTAGAAAAAGCACCTGACCCAATTGATTTTACCGTATTAGGAATAACTAAGTTTCCAGTAAAACCTGAACAACCACTAAAAGCATCTGCACCAATCGATACAACTGAACTAGGAATATCTAAATTTCCTACTAAACCACTACAAAGTAAAAAAGTTTGACCCTCAATGGTTGTAATTGCGTTTGGCAATGATAATGTACCATTAAAACTCGAACAACCATAAAAAGCGCCATATTTTATAGAGGTTACAGAATTAGGGATGGTAAGGTTCCCTTTTAATCCAGAACAATATGCGAAAGCATTAATACCTATAGTTGTAAGAGTAGATGGTAAAACCAAGTTACAATTTAACTTATTACATCCATAAAAGGCATAATCACCTATAACTTTAAGGTTAGCAGGAAGTTTTATGCTAGTTAAAGTTGTTTTATTATAAAACGAACCAAATCCACCAAATGAATTGAGTGAAGATAACTCCATATCAATTACGCTAAGTACAGGCATACTTTCATTCATGTACTGAACATCAGTACCATTTAAGTTTCCAGTTACAGTTAGGTTTGTTATAGTATTAGGGTTTCCACCTGCAGCAGTAAGAGCCGCGCTAAACCCACCTGCAGTAGGAACATTTACTGTAATTGAAACTTGAGCAAAGTTGACTGCTGTAACAAAAATAAGGGCTAGTAACAATAGCCCTTTTCTAAAATGAATCATATCTAATTTTTTTATTGAATTCGCATTTATATTATAAAAGTATAATTTTTAGTTAATTGACCAAAATTAATTTTACCAAGTGATTGAAAAATTTGATAAAAATGATCCCTACTGGCAAAGCCAATAGGGATTGTTTGAATAAAAAGTTCCGACCTCATAAGAGATCGGAACTTTTTATTTTGGAATAGATTAATTCCTAAAAAGCATTAATTCCTCATTCTTATCTGAGAAATGAATCAGTTTGTCAAATCGTAATCCAATTTTGTTTAACAACTTAATGGAACTTACATTTTTTGGATCTGTTATTGCAAGTATAGTTTCGAGTTTTAATACCTCTTTTGCATAGTTCATTGTTGCCGATGCAATTTCATATGCATACCCTTGTCCTGTGTACTCTTCGAGAAAGGCAAAGCCAATATCTACATTTTCAAGGGTATCCCTTTTTATTATTCCACACATTCCAATAGGTATCTCACTATTCTTCAAAGCAACTAAAGATAATCCAAAACCATTTGTTTGATAACTTTTAATTGGGCCATTGATAAGGTAATCTTTTGCCTGATCCGTTGTTTTAATATTTCTATCCCCAATAAACTTCAACCAACCTGGACTGTTTACTAGTTTTATTATAAAATCAGTATCATTTAAGTCAAACTGCCTTAGAATTAATCGTTCTGTTTCAAGTACTGGAGTCATATTTATTTCTTTATATAATTTCT
>JBPXJX010000244.1:0-10134 GCA_051715525.1 Bacteroidales bacterium | reverse complement strand
TGTTGAGTTAAGTTTGTAAGGCTATCAATTATAATTTCTTTGCCACCTTTATGAGCATCTTTACAAATGGTTTGATATAGAACCAACTTTTCACCTTTAAACTTCAGTGATAATTTTGAATAATCTTGCCCGAAAACTATTAAGCCTGCTTCTTCTCCTTTGTTTTTAGGCGAGAAGTACATTTTAGTTGATACAGTAAAATCGGGGGCTGCAAATTTTTGAAGAAGTAGGTTTGGGACATCAGAAAGGTTCTTATGTCCTTCCTGAAAGGGTACAGAGTATAATCTCAGTTGGCCTTTTGCAGCATTGCAGAACCACCACGATGATTGATAGTTTGCATTCCATTGCCATTGTAGCCCTAGCGTTATGCTGTTAAACTCGTCGGATGTTTGGGGTATAACTATTTGGTTATCTTTCAAATCAATTGGTTTTTTGTAGGATGAAACTGGCTCACCTTTTCCCGAATTTTCTTTGTCGAAACCAATTACAGGCCAATTGTTTTGCCATTTTACGGGTTGTAAATGGACTATCCGCCCGTATGAATCCTTATCCTGAAAATGGATAAACCAGGATTCTCCTGATTCAAGTTCAACTAATGCCCCTTGATGTGGCCCATTTACCGTTGTACTACCTTGTGCTAGAACAATCTTATCTTCATAGGGGCCATATATGTTTTTTGATTTTAGAACGGTTTGCCAGCCTGTGGGAACGCCCCCTGCTGGTGCAAAAATATAGTAGTAGCCATTCTTTTTGTAAAACTTTGGACCCTCTATAGTTGGATGATTTTCGTGACCATCGAATATGATTATACCTTCATCGAGTAGCTTTGTACCATCTTGGCTCATCCTGTTTATGGCAAGTACGCTTTTTAATCCTGCGCGACTCCCTGCAAAAGCGTGAACTAGGTATGCGTTTCCGTCATCATCCCACAAAGGACAAGGGTCAATCCAGCCTTTGGCTGAACGAACAAGAATAGGATCATCCCAAACGCCTAGAGGATCTTTTGTTTTTACCATGAAAATACCCAAATCGGGCTCAGCAAAATAGATGTAGTATTCGCCATTATGATAGCGGATTGCTGGCGCCCACACACCTTTGCCTAACTGAGGTTTACTGAACTCTGGATAAGGGAATCTTTGCAATGCATAGTTGACAATTTTCCAATTAACAAGATCTTTCGAATGCAAAATGGGCAGTCCTGGCATGCAATTGAAACTCGATGATGTCATGTAAAAATCAGTTCCAACCCTAATCGCATCAGGATCCGAATAATCGGCATAAATAATTGGATTTTTATAGGTTCCATCGCCATTGTCGGGACTCCAAACATCAGATATCTTGTTTTGCGCTGAAATACTTTGCGCAAATAAAAATATAAAAAGGATTGGATGAATAAACCTTGACATGATTACTTGGTAATGAGATAATTTATCAAATCAACTTTCTTTTCTTTTAGACCTTCAATAACCAGTTCAGCCATTTTCGTGGCTCCTAGCTCCGAAAAGTGAGTATCATCTTTTTTCCCTTCTGGTAGTGATTTATAAACACATGGTTCGATGTGAAGGTATAGCTGTTTCGATTTTTCGGAGCCATATTCCGATACTAATTTTTTACTTTTTTCGGTCATATCGATAAGTATGACATTCTTTAAGTTAGCCACCTCTTTCACCACCGTTGGATAGTCACCATGTGTGTCCAAAAGTTGGCCTTTCTCATCAAAATTTCTGCGAACTATAGGAGTAAGCAGGATAGGAGTTGCTTCGCGTTTAATGCATTCATCAATAAAGCGAATTAGATTATTTCGATATGTTGTGTTTGCCTCCGCATACCTTTTTGGGTCTTCCTTCTTAGCATCGTTATGACCGAATTGGATAAAGACGTAATCACCTTTTTTAACTTTTACCATTATCGAATCCCAGCGCCCTTCATCGATAAAGCTTTTTGTACTTCGTCCGTTTCGTGCATGGTTTTCAACTTTTACCTCAGAACTAAAAAAAAATGGAAATACTTGACCCCAACCTCTTTCTGGATTGTCCTCCAATGGTTTATTGGCCATTGTAGAATCTCCAACAAGAAAAATAGTGACCTTTTCCTGCTGAAAGGAGATTCCAATTGCAAAGCATATTGTTAAAATAAGAGCTTTCATGTTAAAGTTTAATCATTTTAATCGTGCTTGACGAATTTTGAGAAACTATGCGGCATAAGTAAGTGCCTTTTTCCCAGTTTTGAGTATCAATTTTCAGTTGAGTTGTGTTAATCCCACCATTATAAATGGTGTAGGATTCTATGGCATTACCGAGGCTGTTATAAATCTTTATTGAAGTATTGGTGCTATTTGATGTATTGATGACAACTGTGGTCTCGTTGTTAAATGGGTTTGGGAAATTGTAGATATGATTACTATCTATTTTATTATCTCCAATATCACTAGGAATATACCCGTATTCAAATGCTCCAAGATCAGGTTTTGTTCCGCTAAATGGAATTCCCACGTTTACCCCAGCATCAATAAATACACTTCCACTATTTAATCTAAGGAAATTACTTGATTGTATCCTTCCGTTTATGTCACGTGCTGCAGTACAGCCTGTTGTATCGAGACTCTTAAAGTCTGCCGAGGTAAACGTGAATCCTATCCAACTATTTTTTTCTTGATAAGCATTGACTATAACATCAGCCTTACCTGGTAGGTATGAAATGCAATTCTTAACAATATGCGAGCCTGTTGTGAGAGGATTATTGTACAATGCAAAATTGTAACTCTGATTTCTAAAAGATGTGCAATTATAAAGGGTTTGACCTGCTAAGTTGTTATTCTCATCAAAACCTTTGCCGCCATTGCCAGCATTGTCAAATGCAACACTATTGCGAACGATATGTGGCGTAGCCACATTATTTCCTCCAAGTTTAATGCCGTTGCCATTCCCATCAACTTGACCAGTATGCCAAATATCTATCCCATTTCTAAAGGCGTAGCAGCTATCGATAAGGATAGAGCCAGTGCACATCCATAGGTCCCAACCATCGTCGGAGTTATTCCAAGCCCTACAGCCTCTAAAAATGTTCCCTGATCCAACAGTCCACTTAGCGCTAAAGCCATCGGCATTGCCACCAATAGGGGAATCGAAGTTGTAGAAAGAATCGCAATTAAGAATTAAATTGTTTGAAGGGCCAGGCTCAGCAGAGCCTGTGAGATGTAATCCAGTATTGCCACAACTCTGAGTAATGCAGTTTTCAACGATATTGTTATTCCCCGAAATATTTATCCCGTTGTGACCGGCTTTCCTCACATCAAGACCTTTGAGATGGTAGAAACTTCCACTAATACTGAAGCCATCGGAGGTTGTGCCTGTAAAATCTACAACCACTTTTTCGTTTTGATATGCCCAAATCTTAATATACTGATTTGCTTGACCGCTTTTGGTTAGACTTATTTTCGAAGTTGAAAAGTGAGTGCCTCCTCGTAAATAAATGGTTCCGATACTTGAACCCAAAGCGCTTACACCTTTTGATATTGTTTTGAAAGGTTGGCTTATTGTACCAGAGTATGAATCACTACCTAAGGATGCATCAACATAAAGAATGGTTTGACATAATGCACCATTTGCGAATAGTAAAGCCAATAAAATTAATGTTGAGAGCCTCCTCATTTGTCACTTTGCAATTAATTATAAACCAGTTCCTTCTACGTTAGTTTTGGTGATTGCTTCACCTTTTTCAACCTCGATTTTTACGTTATTGAATTTAACGCCTTTGGCGTTCCCAATTATCATTCCTGTTTTAGCTTGAATAGTAACGTTAGTCAGTATAATATTTTGTATAACACTATCGGCTAAACCAACCATTTTACCTGCATTTTTAGAGCCTTTAATGCTAAGGTTGGTAATGTAAAATCCTTTTACCGATGGAATATCGGTTGTTATAGCGTCGCTTTTATTGTCTTTGTATTCGAAATTAATAACGATAGGATTTTTGACATTCTCCATGGTTATATCGGTATAGGATACATTCTCGACAAGCCCGCCTAAAGTGATATTAGATTTTATCCTAATTCCATTGTCGGTGCCCTTGAATGTACAGTTTCTAACAACCACGTTTTTAACACCATTGGTGGTTTCGCTACCAATTGATAGCCCATGACCATGTAAAAATGTACAATCAGTTATTTCAATATCTTCGCACGATGCACCTTTCTCTCCATTGTTACGACCAGCTTTTATTGCAATATTATCGTCGCCAACGTCGATAAGGCATTTCGTTATTTTCACTTTTTTACTTCTCGAAGGGTCTATAGCATCTGTATTGGGCGATTCGTCGGGAGCGAAAAACTTGAGGTTACTAATTAGAACATCTTCACAATCTTGTGGAACTAGGTGAAATGAAGGCGAGTTCTTTAGCGTTATACCTTCAAAGCGGATATTTTTCGACCTTTTAAAATATATCAGCCTTGGGCGAGATAATTTCTTACCACTTTGAATAAACTTTTCCCACCATATTTGACCGTTCCCATCAATAACTCCTTTGCCAACGATAGCCACATTGTTTAAACCTTCTGCGTTTATGATATTATGAATTCCTTTCTTTGAACGATAGGCTTCTTCGTTGTTGCTTGCCAATAGAACAGCAAGTGAATCTAAACTTAGCGTAACATTACTCTTCAAGAAAATTGGGCCCAAAAGATAAGTTCCTGAAGTAAAAACTAATGTTCCTCCTCCAGCCTTTGCACAGGAATCAATTGCCTGCTGAATCTTTTTAGTTTGATCTGTTTTTCCATCACCAATTAATGATAAATTAACTGATTGGCTAAATGATGATATTGACATTACCAAAAGTAAAAAGCTAATACCCAATGTTTTTATTTCTTTCATTTTGTTGATTACTTGATTTTTGATAATAAGCCCCGCTTTGCGGGGCTTATTTCACTCTTAAACAATTACCTAAAACTTTCAAAAAAAATCGATAAAGTTATATTATGGCTTCCACCTTGGATCACCAGCTGAATTCTTTCCAGCAAAATTCTGATCTAAAAATGTGAATACCCCTCCAGTTGGATTTGTCCATAGTGCGCTTGAAGCACCAGGGTATGAAGTCATAGATGAGGTGATAGAGTTTGCCGCATTAACAAATCCACTTGTATAATATGAGCCAGAAATCGACAATGTCATTAAGTTTTGTCGAACACCATTAGCTCCTGCATTTGTTGTTCCAAAAATACAATCGCTAATATTTACTGTTCCTGCGGAAGAGGTAGCGCTAGTACCAAAGTCAACTAAATATCTTGTTGCCGCAAGCATAGTTTGATCACAGGTGCAATTATCTATAACAACACTTTGGCATCCTAAACTAGCTCCATATACCAATAGCCCACACTGAGTATTATATATTGTTGAGTTGGTTATTTTAATGTTTGCGATTGATGCAGTGGCATTATTTGCATTGATAATTCCATACCCAGCGTTATTCGAACCAAAATCAGAAATAATACAATTATTAATCTCAAAATTGGTTATTGATTGTGTTACGGTTCCCCTTAGCCTTATTACATGTCGGCCTTGATGTTCAAGTATACATCCATCAAATTTTACTTTTGTAATAGCACAAGCACAAGCAGTTGCAGTTCCTTGATCAAATACACCTGTTACAACACCCGAAGTTCCACCATCGTTATTAATATATCCGGTTAGTTTAACATTTTGGAAAACAATAGAATCTGTTGCAGTTGCAGCAATCATAAACATGCCATTAGTGTTACTAGCCCCTGCAGCTGGATATATTGTAGGTAATGAAGTTGGATTCATACCTCTAATCTTAATGTTTTTCTTAATAGTATCTTGTGCAACGAAGCCAAAAGTTCCTGATTCAACAAGGAGTACTTGACCTGAACCAAGAGCTTTTATTGCTGTTTTTAAGTCTCCACCGGAGGCAAGAACTGCATCGCCTTCAATAACATAATTTTGCTTTCCCCTCGAAAATTCTCCATTCATGATTTTAATTTCGTAACCACCATTTGGAACACCTGTTAGGTTTTTTGAACCAGCAGCTGCTTCTCCTGCAGTTATTGCATATTGAGTTTCAACGCTGTTCTTAATAAACGCTAGATGGGTAACTGTTTTACCCGGAGTCCAATTTACAGTAATGTTTCCAATGCCTGTCATTATTAGATTGTAACTTGTAAATAAATTTTCTTTGCCTGAAACAAATGAAACAGAGGTCCATTTGGAGTCATCAACTCCTTCTATTGAACTTACAGTTTTAATTCGCGCAGAAAATTGAGTATCACCAGCAGGAAGTGTGTACGCATATGTTGTAGTTAATGTATCTATTGTTGCAATAAGATTTCCAGCAACGAATTCTGTTCCCTGATAAATCTCAACAACATAATGATCAACGTTTTTAACCTCAGCCCAAGTTAAGGTTAAAGTTGTAATACTGCTTATCTGTGCTTTAAAAGCCCTCGGAGTGAAAGCTCTATCATAGTTGAGCTCTTCAATTATCGGATCAACATCTTTACAAGCATTAATGAATAGCAATGCAAGCAATCCGAAAATTAGTATTGTATTAGCAAATATTTTCTTCATAATGTCCATTTTTTAGTAACCATAATCATTTGTTAACATTCCATTGCTTGAATCAATAAACACTTGCCAAATAGGCCAGAACTGATTCTGATCTGGATCATTTGTGAAAAGAGAATTAATTTTAGCATCATCAATTTTGGTAGTTCCAACCCATGCAACGGGTGTTGGATAAGTACCAGACATATCTGAGGTCTCGCCTCTGTTTAAACCATAGAATTCTAATGTAACGCCATCAGCTGCATATCTATAGTAAACAGTTGCAGGTACATCGCTATATTCACCTAGTTGGTTTCTAAGATTGTTCATTTTCACTTTTGCTTCATCCATTTTTGTCTTTAGCAAATTCCAGCGGATAAGGGCTTGTTTTCTCTCCATTTCGCCACAAAACTCAAAACCATGCTCTTTTACAATTGCGTCAAACATTAACTCTTTGCTTGATAATGCATCTACATAGGCATCTACCTTAGTTATCCAATCTTCAGATTTAAAGGCTCTTTTACGAATTTCTTTCAAATAAGGGGCAGCAGCACTTGGTCCATTCAATTCATTTTCAATTTCTGCAGCCATCAACAAAACTTCGGCGTATCGCATATAAATCTTATTCAAACCATCATCATTCGTTGAAGTAACCCTTCTAGTCATCCATTCATAACGCCATTTGCCAAAATACCAGTTATTAACGCCAACAAGTTCTTGCTTTGCAATTTTAGTTGTTGTGTTTGCATTTGCCCAACGGTATGGTACGCAGGTAACGTCTCTTCTTGTATCCTTCACATCAAAATCATAGAAAACAAAAGGCAGTGGTCCAAATACTCCTCCTTGTGGTTGATCTGTGAATTGATCCACAGTGTTATGCTTAACGGCATAAGTATACATATGACGCCCTCTACCATCGGCAAAAGGGATTTCCCATAACGATTCGCCGCCAGCAGTGATATTTTCTTGACAATTCTTTTTCCACAAAGTCTCAAAAGAAGTTTCAAGGTGTGCTTTCCCATTCATGACATCTTTACACTCTTGTAATGCTATTGGGTAAAGTTTTTCAACAGTAAGGTCTGGATCTGTGCTTCTTCGGATAACACCACCTTTATATAGTGAATAACCAGATGCGGCTAAACAAAGACGAGCCCGGAAAGCTTTCACGAAAGCTTTGTTAATTTTCTCAGTTGTCGCTGTGGCAGCAGTTTCATTTGGCCATGCAACTAAAGTTGCCGCTTCTGCTAAATCTGCAATAAGTTGTTTGTAGATAATGCCTCTATCTGATTTAGCAAGGTAGAGTGTTTCTGAAGTAACTGGTTCAAACCGGGCTACAACATCACCCCATGCCTTTAGTAAATCGGCGTAGTAGATGGCCCTTAGAGTAATTGCCTCGCCTAATAGCTGACCCATTGCATTGCCAGGTAGAGGATTACCGTATGTCCTAATACCTTTAATACACATATTTGCTCTCTCAATACCTAAATACATTTGAGACCATGCATTATTGGTCGTATTCATATCGGTATTTGTCGAAGAGTTGTTGTATCGTGATAAATCCCCTCTTGCGCTTACTGAGGTGGAGTTCATCCATTCTATGTCTGTATTAGAACCATAATGGGTTAGGTATCTCCCTCTGTATGAGTTTGTTTCGCCCATTGGCGCAAGTATGCCGCTAACAGCCATGCTTGTAAGGGTTGGATCAGCAAAGATCACGGATTCATCCAAAGATGATTTTGAAGGAGTATCCAAGAAGTCTTCACAGGAAATAAGCATTACTGCGAAGAATAGTCCTATTATATATGCTAGTTTTCTCATATCTCAAGTGTGTATGATTTATTAAAAAGTAACGTTAATGCCGAATAATATCTGCCTGCTCTTGGGGTATGCAGAGTAATCTACCCCAGGGGTAAGTGCAGTAGCCCTTCTTGTTGATACTTCAGGATCAAAACCTGAATAGTTGGTTAGTATAAACACGTTATACATCGATGCATAAAGCCTTAAGGTTTTTACCTTAGCCTTATTAGTAAATTTATTAGGAACTGTATACCCTAATGTTAAAGTTTTTAAACGAAGAAAAGAGCCATCTTCCACAGCCCAGTCGCTGAAAACTCTTCGAGTAGAGTAGGGTGACCACATGGTGGTATTTTTATTTAATTCCTCAAGCGTTGCTAGGTCGTTCACGTAATTTCCATCGGCATCAATATTTGTCCACCTTTCCCCGCTAGCCATAACATCAATCATATTCCTATATCTGTCACGAGCAGTGGTGAATTCAATTTTGTTTGCGTTGTAGATGTCATTCCCGTAGCTCCAGTTGAAAGCAGCCGTTAAATCAAATCCATATGCACGACCATTAATAGTAAAACCTCCAGTATGCTTAGGATTAGCATCGCCAATAACTTTGCAATCTGCAACAGTGACATTCCCATCTCCTGTGAGATCTTTTAATTTCATTGCGCCAGGACGAAGTGCATCAGTGCCAATTACTGATGAATTGTTTGCTATCTCCGGTTTTAAAGTCCAAATATCAGTTACAGCATTATAACTCTGAAAATCGGATGCTTCGTATCTACCGTCTGAAACATAACCATACATTTCACCAACAGAACCACCAACAGCAAGCCAATAGTCTGATCCAATTTCTGTAGATGCCCATGATGATGCGTAACCAAAATCATCCATTATACCTAGAGATTTTATTTTATTTTTGTTGACTCCAATGTTAAAGTTAAAACTTAACCCATAATCTTTTTTATCAATGGCAATCCAATCGAAGCTAAATTCAAAACCTCTATTCTCTGTTTCACCCATGTTTCTGTATTGAGTGTTATATCCGCTACCTGAAACAGGGAATTCAATAAGTAAATCTTTTGTGTTGTTAAAGTAGAATTCAGCTGTACCATTTAAGCGGTTGCTAAATAAACCAAAGTCTAGACCAATATTTCGGGTGTAAGTTGTCTCCCATTTTAAATCAGGATTAGCCATAACTGTTTTAGGCACCCAAATGCTAGTTACTCCATTAATATAAGTGGTAACAGGTGATTGATATTCCTGTTTTATTTGGCCTGAGGGAATATTGTTGTTTCCTGCAGAACCATAGCTAAGTCGTAACTTTAGATTAGATAGAACAGATGATAAACTTTGCATAAATTCCTCTTCTGACACCCTCCATGCGAGAGCAACAGATGGGAAATACCCCCATCGATTATTTTCAGAGAATTTGCTAGAACCATCAGCCCTGTAAGTAGCAGAAAGAAGATATCGTTCCTTGTAGTTATAATTAAAGCGGCTAAAGAACGAAAGCATCTTTTCGTCAGGGTTGTAAAAGTTGTTGATTGATTGGGGAGTTCCTTGAGTGGTTAGCTTAAATGCGTCCGAAGAAGTAAATGTAACAGGATAGCCGTGAACAGTTTCAGTATTTATTCCTGATTTGGTTATCAGTATTTCTTGACCAAAAAGAGCTGTAAAATTATGATCTTGGATATTAACTAATTTGTTTAAATCAAAATTTACTGTGTTTGTGTTTCTGAAATTCTCTCTTTTAAAATCATCAAGTATGGCTGCAGGTTTATTTTGG
>JBPXJX010000243.1:0-4434 GCA_051715525.1 Bacteroidales bacterium | reverse complement strand
TTGAAAACAATTTCAAGAAATGTGCAAAGAAAAGCTGGCGAAGTAGAAGTCGCTTATATTCAATGCTTCCTCTGATATCACCGATAGGAGATATTTCATTCTGAATAATCTCATTAGCTTTAACTAAAGTATCAGCTGATATAGTTTTACCTTTTAAAAACTCACTTGTTTTAGAAAGAAACAAAGGTATTGGGCTAACACCTCCAGCTGAAATAAAGCAAGTCTTTATTATATCTCCCTCGTAATCAATCATTATGGCACTATTTACGCTAGCAATATCAAGGTGAGTACGCTTGCTTACCTTTTCAAAATTGATAAGGGTAGATTTGTTTGGTATTGAAAATGTGATACTTTTAACGTATTCATCTTTCTGTAAATCAAGCTTTTTGTAACCAACAAAGAACTTGCTCAATTTAATTGTTCTTGTATTTATGATAATATCAGCATCTAAGGCTAAAAAAAGAATACTTAAATCACCAATTGGTGAGGCATTTACAATGTTTCCTCCAATAGTTCCCATGTTTCGAATTGGCTCTGAGGAAACAAGTTTTAGGTAAAATATTATATCTGGTATAATATCCTTAATTTCAGCAGATTGCAATAATTCACTTGCAGTAACACCTGCACCAATTGTACATAAACCTTTATATATGGAAATTCCTTTTAAATCCTTCCGGTTTTGATAAAGATTTAAATCCGAATCAACCAATTCATCATGCTTTTGAACCATTAGATCAGTTCCACCACTAATTATAATTTTATCGCCTACATATTGATTGTCAACTATTTCAATCTCGGATAATCTCTCTGGAATTAAACTAAAGTATTCAGGCAAGTATCTACTTTCGATTAGCCATTCAATTGGATTTACAACGTTTTTGTCCGTTAACAGGTTCGAAATATCAGTTACAGCACGTTCAATGGATTTATAGCCGGTGCATCTGCAAATATTCCCGCTAACCGATGCAATAGCCTTTTCATTGGTCGACTTCTCGTACGAAAGGCTATGCGCTGTTAGCGACATGATAAAGCCTGGCGTACAAAAGCCGCACTGGGTAGCGCCATTGGCAACGAATGAATCTTGAATAGGAGAAAGGCACTCCTTTTTAAGGCCTTCAATAGTTACAATGTGTTTACCATGAGCATTCCCAAGAGGAGTTAGGCACGAAACGATGCTTTTATATAACATCTTTCCATCTTCTAAATGTCCTTCCATTACCGTACATGCTCCGCAATCACCCTCTCTGCAACCAATTTTGGTTCCCGAAAGGTTCATTTCGTAACGAATAAAGTCAAGTAGTGAACTACCAATTGGCCTATCGGTTTTTATTAATTTATTATTTAAGATAAAAGTTGTCATGTTTAATAATTGAGCATTTATCAATAACATACAAATATATTACTAATCATTCTAATAAAACTAATTCGATTAAATTTGAATTTATCTTCTATTTTTGAACCTTTAATTGCTGAAAAGGTTTGGTTTGTCATAGAAATCTTCCTATTTGTGTATTTTTTTTTCTTTAAGCTTTGAACATTAAAATAAAATATTACTTTCGTTAACGAATTATTAACCTTAAAAAATTAATCATGAAGAAATTTTTATTAGCAATTTTAGTTGTTGCTGTTGCTTTAACAGCTAATTCTCAAGAGAAAAAGTTCAACATCGGTTTCGGTGGCGGTGTTACAAAAGGTATGGGTGACTTTAAGGATTATGTTTCAGGTGGAGTTAACGGTTACTTATTTGGTTTATACAACATCGACGAGAAATTATCTGCGGGTCTTGAACTCAATAACAATGTGCTTGTTAGTATTGCTGGTGATGGCGAAACTCTAAGTGCTACAACAGTAAATTCTTATTTATTAAAAGGTGTTTACTATTTTACTGATACTAAGGTTCGTCCTTATGGCGCAGTAATGACTGGTATGTATATTAATAAATTTTATTTTTCAGGTATGGATGAAGTTTATGAAAAGAATAAATTCGGTTTTGGTGCAGAACTTGGTCTTAAAATTAAATGGTTTCAACTTGGTGTTAAATACCATAACATGGGTAAAATTGAAGATGCTAAATTATCTTATATGCAATATCACCTAGGTTTCAACTTCTCTTTCTAATTAGTTGAAAAAAGAAATAAAGAGGGTTGCAGTTGCAACCCTTTTTTATTGCAGTAAACTAGAGATTAAGATTAAATTTGTATTTTACTTGTTAACATAAAAAAGTATTATATGAAAGCAAAGAATGTAAAGAGCACAAGAACACCTGTTTACAAGGATATGGGATTCCTTTTAGAGGATATTCCAACAATGAAAAAGGCTTTTACAGATGAAATCAACCATCCGCATAGCCCCGATCTTTACATTTATGCTCGATATCGTAACCCTAACGTTGTTGAAGCCGAAGAGAAGCTTATGCAACTCGAAGGTTCTAAATGGACTTTGCTTACACAATCAGGACAAGCAGCGCTAGATGTTGCCCTATCATTGTTCCAAAAAAGCGATAAGCCTAATAAATGGCTCTTTTTCACTGAGATTTATGGAGGTACAAACTCATATATAGATAAGGTATTAATCCAACGTCGTGGTATCGAGATTATTCGTTTTGCACCAAATGGCGATTCATACTCAATGGAGGCTTTTGATAAATTGATGAGCGAAGTTAAGCCAGATGTTGTTTTCTTTGAGGTGCTCTCTAACCCTATGCTCATTGCGCTTGATGGTGACGCCGTTATTAAAATTGCTAAAAGCCATGGTGCTAAAGTTGTTGTTGATAATACATTTGCCACTCCGTTATTATGGAAACCGCTAAACTCCGGAGCCGATTTGGTCTATCAAAGTGTCACAAAGTATTTGGCAGGCCATGGAAATCTTTCTGCTGGAGCAGTTTCAGGGAATGATCCCGAACTATTAAAGGCTGCACTTGAGTATCGTAAATGGGTTGGGCATATGCTTTCTCCCGATGATGCTTACCGTTTGGTTGATATGCTTAAAACGTTCGAGATGCGATTCTTAAAGCATTGCCAGAATGCCTTCACAATAGCTAATTTCCTTGATAATCACCCACTTATTGAGAAGGTTTTATATCCTGGACTCGAAAATCACTCTACTCATAAAGAGGCTTTTAGATTATTCAAAGGGATTGCTTTTGGAGGCATGGTTACTTTCGATATAAAAGGCTCAAGTAGAGAGGAAAAGGCTCAGCGTTGTAATCTTTTCATTCAGCATGTTTCGAACTCAATTCACCTTGTTCCAACTCTTGGCGATGCCGATACAATCCTTATGCCCGTTGAACCCGTTTGGGGCGATAGGTATCCATTCCCAGGAATGATAAGGCTTTCCGTTGGGATTGAAGACTCTAAGGAGTTAATTAAGATTATCGGAAGGGCTTTAGAGGATATTAAATAGGCAATTGCTTATTTTCTCTTTTTGAACACCTTGCTTTGATTTTTGTCTTTTGGCTTTTGATTTGAATTCTGATACCAGAAGAAGTAACTCCTTTGCTTTAGCTTCTGTTCTTGAGTTCTAGCAACGTATACCTTTTTATTAGTGTAGGGATCAACTCCAGTATAATAAATAGTTGATGCTAAAGTCATTGGAGTTGGGGTAAAGTCCTGAACCTGCTCAAGTTTAAAGTTCAACTTCTTTGTTTCGTTGGCCAAATGCTGCATATCCTCTTCGGATGAACCAGGGTGACTTGATATATAATAGGGTATAAGTTGCTGGTTTAATGAGTATCTATCGTTTATGTCATTGAATTTTTGGTTAAACTTTTTGAAGGTTTCAAAGGATGGTTTACGCATATTTCGAAGCACATCGTCCGAAGTATGCTCTGGTGCTACCTTTAATCTTCCTGAAACATGATGCTTTAATAGGTCTGTGATATATTCATCGTTACCATGTAACGATAAATCGTAACGAACTCCGCTTCCTACAAACGCTTTTTTAATTCCATCTCTACTTCTAATCGCCTTATAAAGAGATAGTAGGTTACTATGATTTGTGTTCAAATTATTGCAGATGCTAGGGTAGATACACGATGGACGTTTGCATTTCATGCATTTATCTAAATCGTACCCAGCCATCATATACATGTTGGCCGATGGTCCACCAATATCGCTTAAATAGCCCTTAAATCCTTCCATTTTGGCAACCTTATCAACCTCGTTTAGAATCGATTGCTCTGACCTGGATGCAATGAATTTTCCTTGATGAGCCGATATTGTACAAAAGCTACACCCACCAAAGCATCCACGATGAATATTAACCGAGAATTTTATCATTTCCCAAGCAGGAATAAACTTCGACTTATACCGAGGATGCGGAAGCCTTGTATATGGTAATTCGTAGTAACTATCTAGTTCTTCGGTCGTTGGTAATTGGAATGTTGGATTCACGACTACAAATGTGCCGCCTACTGGTTCAACAATGCGTTTA
>JBPXJX010000242.1:0-12308 GCA_051715525.1 Bacteroidales bacterium | reverse complement strand
TGCTATCAATTCTGGTGTATTGCTGGTACAGATTGTGGTCGCTGTATATCAGTATGTCCTTTCAGCCATCATAACAATATTTTACACAACACAGTACGCAGGCTTATTCAAAGATCAAAATTTATGGCTCGATTATCATATTTAGCCGATGACTTGCTATATGATAGAAAGCCAAAACCAAGACCAATTGCAAGTTGGATGATTAACAGCAAAGAAAAACTTGTTCATAAAGAATCTTTAAACAAAATTTAATCTGATATCAATCTGATATTTACGTTTATTGTCAAAAGATTAATTGCTTGAAAACAAATATTCTTTTAATAAAAGAGCTCTATGAGTAAAAAGAATGGAGAGTATTATTTGGTAACACCCTCCATCTTTTCTGAGAAAAATAAAAATTTATTAAAATCTATCTTTTTCTCTTATCATCCATACCCATTGAAGACTGAGCATATGGACGTCCAGCATATTCAGTTGAAGTTTCTTCAGTTGAAACTTGTTCTTCTACACCTCCAATAACTTTTTTCAAAATCTCTTCATTTAGAGGCGATTTCTTTGTGCTACTTTTTTTCTTAGTTTTCATTATTAATTTATTTAAATAGGTTAATACTAATATAAATTTAGTAATAAAATTTAAAATTTAGTAAAATCCTTAACATTTTTTAATGAGAAAACAAACTTTTTAATTTGCATACACTTATATATATTACACTTATTTAAACTTCAATCTTAAAATTCGTAAAAAGAGTATTCAACTTTCCCATACCTAACAATTTGTATTTTTGAACTCTATATTTTAATATCTACTAGAACTTCAAAAAAATAATCGTTAATTATAGCCTTACCTTATAAAAAAAAGTTTAAAACCTTGTCGAATCATCTAAACTTTTGTTAATTTGCTTAAGAAGTAAAAGTTTTCATTATGCCGTTAAAAAGATTATTAGCAACCATCAGTATCCTTGTATTTGCGCAACTATTATTTGCACAAGTTAGCCAAGAGGATAGCCTTAAAAAACTCCTTAAAAGCTCTAAGGATCATGAAAAGTTACAATTACTTTTTAAACTCACTGAATTAAGAGAAACTGAACCTGAAGGAATTGAGTATGCAAAGGATGCTATAGATGTTGCAAAAAAACTCGATGACATAGCGATATCAGACGCTGAATACAACCTTGCCTTTACATATAGCAGTCAGGAGAATAATGAAAAGGCAATAGAAGGATTTTATAAGTCGCTTGATATAAGCAGAAAAGCCAACTATCTTCCGGGACAATTTAAAGCATTAAAAGCGATTTCTGAATTTTACTCTTATATCGACTCTCTAAAACTATCAAAAAAAGTTGCCAATGAACTACTCTCCCTTGCAATTGATAAAGACAGTTTAAAACATCAAGCGAATGCCTATTTTATTCTTGGAGATCTCTTTAATAAAGATGGGAAATCTGATTCGGCGTTAATTCTCTTAACAAAGGCTTTAGATATAAGGCAAAATATTGGCAACCAAGAGGATATAGCAAACACATTAAATAGAGTTGGTAGGTTATATTACGACCTTGCCGAATACCAAAAGTCGATAGAATGCTACACTAGCGTTATCTCAATAAGAGAAAAATTAAATGACCCTGAGGGACTTGCAGTAGCCTACTTTAATTTCGGTAATACATACATTTACTTAGGTAATTATCAACAAGCGCTTGAACAGTTTCAAAATGCCCTTAACATATATGAAAAAATTGATAAAAAGGAAGAAATTGCTAAAACATGCAATGGAATTGGAATGGTTTACGAAAATCTTTCGCAAAGCACATTAGCAGTTAAAGACAACGAGAATAACTACAATAAAGCGCTTGAATACTACAACCGTTCATTAGCCATCTTTAAATCATTAAATTTACTTTCTGAAGAGGGACGTTCTTTTCAAAACATAGCAACAGTTTATTTAAGATTAGCCAATAATAGTTTTGCTGCAAAGTATGGCGAGGAGTGGGAAGACTCATTAGTTAAATTGCCTAGCAAAACTATTCTTGCTTCTTTCGAAAAGTCGATTGAGTACTACAACAAATCTCTAGAAATATTCAAAGAAACTAAGGAAGAAGATCAGACTGCAATTGTAAGCATTAATATCAGTACTGCATACAGCACAATAAGGGATTGGAATAAGGCTAATAAATACTTAACCGAAGCTCTTAACCTTGCTCGAAAATTAAATTTGCCTTATGAAAAAGCCAAAGCACTTTTTGCATTAGGCGAAAGTAATATGCGTCAAAAGAATACACCTCAAGCCGAGGCAAACTTTCTTGAATGCGTAAAACTTACTAAGGAACTTAAAATGAAAGATGATGAGCGTTACTGCTATGAACGCTTAGCGACTCTTTATGAGGATATTGGCGAAACACAAAAGGCACTTTACTACAATAAACTTTCGGTAAAAATTAAGGATGAAATATTTACGGAGAAGAGCCAAAAGGCCATAACCGAAATGCAAACCAAGTATGAAACTGAGAAGAAAGATGCCGCTTATAAACTTCAAGAATCAATAATCAAAAGACAGAAACTTCAGATAATTGGAGCTGTAATCGGGGTAGTATTGGTTCTACTTGTTGCTCTCCTTCTTTTAAAGATGATAAAGGAGAAACAAAAAGCAAATCGAATTTTAGAGGAGAAGAACGAGTTAATAACATTACAAAAGAAAGAGATTACCGATAGCATACGCTACGCAAGCCGTATTCAAAGGGCTATTCTCCCATCAGATGAGATTCTTCTTCAAACGCTACCTCAACATTTTGTCGTATTTTTACCTCGCGATATCGTTAGTGGTGACTTCTTCTGGCTTAGCCAAAATGGTGGTAAGATTGTTATAGTTGCCGCTGACTGTACTGGACATGGTGTTCCTGGTGCATTTATGAGCATGCTTGGCGTTTCGTTCCTTTATGAGATTGTAAACAAAGAAGGCATTATGCAACCAGCTAGCATTCTGAACTACTTACGCGGCCACGTTAAGCATACTCTATCTCAAACTGGTAAAAAAGATGAAGCAAAAGATGGAATGGATATATCGCTTTGCGTATTCGACCCAAAAGAGATGAAACTTGAGTGGGCAGGTGCATACAATCCACTTTACTTAATCCGTAACGGAGAGCTAATAGAATACAAAGCCGATAAAATGCCAATTGCTATTCACATGAACGACCATATGTCGTTTACTAATCATGAAATTGCATTGCAAAAGGGCGATACATTTTATATCTCATCTGATGGATATGCAGACCAATTTGGCGGTGCCGATGGGCGAAAGTTTATGTCGAAAAAGTATAAAGAAATGCTTCTTCAGATTTACGATAAGCCTATGGATGAGCAAAAATCAATTATCCTTAAAGCGCATCTCGACTGGAAGGGCCATCATGAACAGGTTGACGATATTCTTGTGATGGGAGTTAAAGTATAGGAGAATCAAATTGATAAAAACAAACAGCTTCGTTAACACACATGTACGAAGCTGTTTGTTTTTATTTTACCTTTGCGACCTTTAAATCAATTTTCTACCATGAAAAAATCAACCAAAACGATACTTATAGCAATATCGATAACTTTTTTTACTATTGGATGCTCTACTACCAAGAAAGTTGCCACACTTAAAACAGATAACTCAATTCAAAAGCAGCAAGAGGCAAACAGCGCTTTTAGCGCTGGCGATTACCAAAAAGCGTTTAACATTTACGAGGAGATAATTGCTGCTAAAATTGCTCAAAACAAAAGGGTTGACAGTACCATTTATCAAAATGCAGGAATTTCAGCATGGGAACTAAAACAAACCGATAAATCTATCCAATACCTCGAAATTGCCAAACGTTATCCCATTGCAACCGATAAAACCTATTCAATACTTGCAAAGGCTTTTCTCGAAAAGGATAACCTTTCAAAAGAAATTACAAACCTCGACATCTATATCACTAAATATCCTCAAGGTGAAGAGATAAAAGAGATTCAAAAACAACTTTTTTTGGCTTATACAAATAGCGAAAATTGGGAATCTGCATTCAAACTATGGCCAATACTTGACCCCACGGCTCAAAGCGATATAAAATATCTATCGGGTTATTTCAAGGTATGTGATAAGCTGAACAATAAGGGGCAACAAGACAAAACTGCTCAACAGATACTAAAACTAGACGCTAACAATATTGATGCATTGGAGTATTTTGCTGAAAAGTTCTACTACTTAGCCGAAAACTCATACGTTAAAGAGATGAAGGCTTATCAGGCAAATAAAACCGATAAGCAGTATCAGCAATTACTCGCTGCTTATAAGATTTACTTTGAGAACTAACGTATAGCAAAAGAGTACTTCCTAAAACTATATCAGCTAAGTCCAAAGCCTCGATATGCTACATTCCTAGGAAATATTTTTACTCGATATGAAAACAAGGAAAAGGCTGAATATTATTTCAACCTATCGAAAAAGAAGTAATTTTTCGTTATCTGTCTCTGGTCAACTCGTCGTAGTACCATTGACTATTGAACATCTAATTAAATATTAATACTAAACCCCAAATCCACTTCCGAGGCAGGTAAACCGCCACGAATCCCCCAATTTTCCAATGCTGGTTCGTGAATTATGATTGTAATATCATTGCCATTAATCCCGGGGTCTTGCTCAAGCGAGTCAACCATCCGTCGATAAAGAGTTTTCTTTGCCTCATTCGAACGACCTTTGAACATGGTTATTTCAATAATTGTGTACTGCTTACTTCTACCAGTATGTTCAAAATAATCTGGTTCTAACTCGTATAACCTTTGCCGCCTATCGTGATCAGGTATTTTTATTGTCTCAACCAAAGCATTATGAATATTATCAAGAAGCGCTTTTTTATATTCGGAACTAAATCCCTTTTCAATTTCGATTCGAACTAGTGGCATGTTAATGTCTTTTTTAGAATTAAAAATCAAATTTATATTTTTTCTAAAAGCGAAAAGACTCTTCTCATCAATACCATAAAGATAATTGCTATTTACTATAAGTATAGTTATTAGCATTCCTTTCTCAATATCCCTTATCTTTGCAGAAAGATATATATAATGGCAAAAAAGCAGGGCAAAGTTAAACTCAAAATACTAAATAATACTGATAGCGAAGATTTTCAGCCAGTTATTGACGGATATGTTGCTGCGGGTTTCCCTTCGCCTGCTGGCGATTATATCGATAATGCGCTCAACTTAAAAGAATTGCTAATTCGCAACGAGAGTTCCACCTTCTTTGTTCAGGTTGTTGGCAACTCGATGATTGATGCCAACATTTACGATGGCGATGTTTTGGTGGTTGATAAGTCGCTCAGCCCTTGCGATAAATCTATTCTGGTATGCTTTATCGATGGGGAGTTTACCGTTAAAAGGGTGAGCAAGGTTGGTAAAGACTTTTTCCTAATCCCTGCCAACCCTGAGTTTAAGCCAATAAAGATTGAAAAAACATCTGATTTTAGGCTTTGGGGTATTGTAACCTTCGTAATTCATAAGCTCCGGTAGCATGTACGCACTGGTTGATGGCAACAACTTTTACGTTTCGTGCGAAAGGGTTTTTAACCCATCGCTCGAGGGAAAGCCTGTTGTTGTACTCTCCAATAACGATGGCTGCATCATCTCGCGCTCCAACGAGGCTAAAGCCCTTGGGCTTAAGATGGCCGAGCCTGTTCATAAGCGCAAGGATGTTATCGAAGCGAATAAGGTTGTGGTTTTCTCATCGAACTATACGCTTTACGGTGATATGTCGAACCGAATGATGAAAATACTAAATCAATTTTCGCCTGATATCGAGGTTTATTCAATCGACGAGGCATTTGTGAATCTAAGCGGCATTCAAGTGAATTTGGAGGATTACGGTAAAAAAATCAGAACAACAATTTTAAAAAACATTGGAATTCCTGTTGGCGTAGGCATTGCAAATACTAAAACGCTGGCAAAGGTTGCCAACAAGCTCTCGAAAAAGAGCCAAGGGGTTTTTATTATTGATTCGGAAGATAAGCGCCAATGGGCGCTTAAAAACACGCCTATTGAGGATGTATGGGGTATTGGCAGGCAATACTCCAAAATGCTTATGAAGCACGGCATTAATACGGCGTACGACTTCGCTCAACTTGATGCCAGCTGGGTTCGTGGAAAAATGAGCGTTACAGGGCAGCGCACCCGCGACGAACTTCAAGGAATACCTTGCATAGCACTAGACACTATTGTAAAAGCAAAGAAAAATATTGCAACCACACGAGGATTTGGGAAAAAAATTTCAGATATAAATATTATTGCCGAAGCGGTGGCAACCCATGCCGTTCGATGCGCTGAGAAGTTGCGCAGGCAAAAATCCATAGCCAGCCATGTTACTATCTTTATTCACACCGATCCTTTTTCGCAAACTGAGCGCTACATATACAAAAGCACAACCGTTACACTTCCTCAAGCGAGCAACACCAACCACCAAATTGCAAAAGCAGCGCTTCTTGGGTTAAAACAGATTTTTCAGCCGAACCTTTTATATAAAAAAACAGGGGTAATTGTAAGCGGGATATCATCGGAAAACTACGTGCAAGGCAATCTTTTCGAGGCTAGAAATAGCGAAAGCTATAAGGCAATTTCGAAAATAGCCGATATGCTCAATAGTCGTTACGGAAAGGATAAAGTTAAACTTGCGGTGCAAGGCGGAAATAAGGATTGGCATCTAGAGCATGAGAAGTTATCGCCCCGATACACCACTCGCTGGGACGAAATCCTTAAAATAAAAATCTGATTTACTTACAATTTTCCTTCAAATTCATGCTCTTCGAAAACGATAGCCTCATAGGTGTATAGTTCAGCATCTTTCCAGCCATACCAGCCAATGCCTGCCTTATCCTGAGCACAATGGCCAAGAAAATCGTCTAAAGTCCAGCCAGTTGTATTTGCCACTTGAGGCAAGAAAGTTCCTGAACGCAATCCTTTTTTAATATATATACCGTGCTTTCCCATTATTATCTCATCAGCAGACTTTATCCTTTTTAAAGGAGTTAGTACTGATATTTCAATCTCTAATTCTGGTATTTCATCAGCAATCACCTTTGAAAATCTATAATCCTCGGTTGCAGATGCAATCGCCATAGATTGAACAACTTCACAAAGAGGTCTTTCAGGGTTAAAACTGCCAATACATCCCCGTAAAGCACCATTAATTTTGAGTGTAACAAATGCACCAGCCTCAACTAAAAGATTTGCAGGTAAAGTAGACTTATCGACGATTTCAATTTTTCCATCCTTGATGTATCGATTAATTGTTCGCCGAGCAATTTTAAGAAGTTCAATTTTATCCTTTTCATCAAGTGAAAATTGGGATTTATCGATCTTTCCAACTGATTTTACTGCACAAATTGCATGGTAGCCAACAACACGGCTTTTGTCGCCATACAATGGGGCATCGCCTGAGTTTTGATAAAGCACCTTCTTATACTCTATGTTTCGTTTGTCTTCAGTAATATTCAAAAGCGTAAGCATTGATGTCCAACCACACATGGCAGTTGCCAATTTTGGGATACCCTTACTTTCGTCTATAATCTTAGCTTTCACGAAGGCTAATGAAGAGTTTTTAAGAATAGCATCTGCCATTAGATTATCGGACTCGATGGCATCGGCACTATTGGGATAGTGCGAAAAATCGGAGCTTACAATAAAAAGATTATCCTCGGTAAAATATGGCGAAAGTGCTTCGGCAAGGCTTTCGCATTCACTTTGCGATTGCCCGCCAATAACAATTGGAACAATTGTAAATGGATTTTTAAGCCAATACTGCAAAAAGGGAAGCTGCACCTCAATACTATGTTCCTTCTTATGCGGCTCAATGTTATTATTTAAAAACTTGTGCTTACCAACCAACTCTTCACCCAACTCATCAACTTTAACTTTACCTAAAGGGGTTATAAAATCACCTTGGGTGTAAATTGAGGCACCTTCGAAAAACATCGTATGGCTTGATGCTAGAATAAAAATATGCTTAAACTTTCGTTCCCTATCGATTTGGCGATAGCCTGCAGCTGCAACATCACCAGAGAACACGTATCCAGCATGAGGTACAATAATTGCAAGAGGTTGTGTTGTAAGTTCAAGCTTTGCTTTATCAAAAGAGGTTTCCACCTCTTTTAGTAGTTCTTTCTTGTCGGAGGGATAAAATGCACCTGAAACTGCGGGTTCTCGATCTAAATGTTTATCAGCACTTTGACCTTTGCCAAAAAAAACTGAAAGTATTAAACCTGTGGTCATGAGAATAGTTAATGTTTTTTTATTCATAGCAAAGAACATTTAGGCTTTACCTAAAGGATCAAATTTATTTAAAAAACACCTTCTAGTCAAACTTAATTACGTTTAAAGCAAAGGTCAACCTTTCTAATGCCTTAAGATGGCACTATTTCTCCTATAAAAATGATAAATTCCATAAGATATAATTCCTACACCAGTATAAAAAATTAACCATGGAAACGACACAGGTATATACTGAACTGCTTTTGCCATTAGAGCCTGAATTTTTGAAGGATCAAATATCTCTACAAAGCTGAAGTACTCCAGCATAAACCGAACATAATCATAAGTAAACCCGATAATCAGAACTATTGAGCCTCCAATCAATAGCAACCATTCGGTAAGGTTGATTTTGGCTTGAATGTTCCTACTCGTTGATTTCGAGATTAGGATTGCAAAGGCAATCATAATTAACGAAACAATTACAGGGGCAATAACAGGCCCTACCCAAGTTGTTGGGATGAGGAAAAGAATATCCCAAGTCATTAGGCTTGATGGCCAATCAAGGGTAACCTTTAAAAAGACATAGTAAAAGATATCCCAAATCGCAAAGTTGTAAAGGAACAAACCAAACTTCTCAGTTCTGTTTCGTCCAGCAATAAACCCAGCGCCAAGCAACATCACAAGCGTAGCAAACTCCCTAAACACCTCAACAACCATGATATCCTTATCCATGATTTTGAGAGGAAAGTTAAATCCTTCGGGGTAGTACAACTTGCGCATATAAACAACTACGGCTGTTTCGAGGAAAGCCATTGCAATGCTGAATAGTGTTATCCAGATATAAACTTTACGAATTTCAGCTGTTTTCATAATGCAATTCATTTACTCTTTCAAAATCAACATAAATCCTTTCCCTTTTGGAACTACAAACGAATCGGTGGGCTTAATATTGAACGATTGTTGAAAAGTTTTAATCTCAGGAGCAACCAAACTAGTTTTTGTAGGACTTAAACCTAACGCCTTCCAATCGATTGTTAGCTGAACTTTAACATCTTCTTTCGCCCAACTGGCAATGGATACCAACGCTGCACCATCCTTTTTGTAAACCGTTGCCAAAACATCAGGTCGGTTGGTTTTTACGGGGCAACTCTCAACCCAATAGCCAATCATCTGGCTACCTTTGATTCCAAAATCATCCCATGCCTTCCAAATAGGACTAGGATCGCTATTCTCAGTCCAAGGCATGCGGTTGGTCATACCGTAAACCATTCCTCGCCATGGGTTACCTCCACCCTCAAGCATTTCGCCCATCAACCCGAATGGAATTCCGCTAACTTCAGTTAAAAAGAAATCCGGCGATTCGTTGTAATCGAAATACTCGCCAAACCAAAGTCTATTCAGGTATGGGAAAAGCTCCATGTACAGCATACCGCTATTGATAAAGCCATCGCGCTTATTGTATTGATTTGCAGAGTGCAAATCAAGAATTCCGGGATGATTATTTTGGGCTAATACACGCTTAACCCGTTTCATGGTTGTACGATCAAATGCAACATCATCGAGGTAAAGACCATCGATACCAACGTTGTCTACAAGCCAATTCAGTCCCTCAACATAGTAATTATGCCAGCGGCTCATTCCACTATTGATAATTGCCGCATCCTTCAGTTCAGGAACAAACCAAGCTGCGATGTAATCGTCGCCAACATGTTCCTGCAACCAAGAGAAACCGCCACCAGCACCAGGCGAGTAAACCTCGTGACCTAGACTTCGTAACGGAAACGTCTCATAAGCTCTATTCGATAGCTCGCGAACAGTATTGTAAATCTTAACCTTTAAGCCTTTTGAATGCGCCTCATCGATATACTCCTTCATCTTTTTGTGTGCAATAAAAGGATAGTTGATATAAGGGTTAATCTCATTGGCATGATGGATATTGATAATTGTCGAGCCTCTTTTAATTATCGTATCAATTGGGCTATACTTGTGATAAAACCTATTACTCCACTGAAAATCGGTGTTGATTGCATGAAATGGGGTTATAATCAAGTTGAAGTTAAAGTACAACTTCTCCCCTTTTTTCATTTTTCGGGCGCCACTGTAGCTGTTCACCAAAACTGATTTATCAGTTTTAGAAATTTCGATACCACCTTTTCCATCATTTCCCCATGATGAAGGAAGATTCAGAGGTTTTTGAAGATAGAAGTTAGTATTCAAAGGGCGAACATAATTCTCTGCACGAAGCGAGAACTGTAATCCAGCATTTACATCGCCAAGCCATGCGCCATCTTGGTTCTTGTTTGCCACATCCCATTTCCACTCAAAATTCTCAGGTCGATAGCCGCCCTTTTGACCAAGCCCCATCATATATTTTGATGCTTCGGGGTTCATTGGGATGTTCAACTTGATATCTGCAAGCGCAACATCCTCTAGAGCAAGGATCTCAACCTTATAGGAAATAAACCCATCAAACTCAAGCGATGCGTTAACCTTCATTTGCAGTTTAGAAGATTTGCTAATTGACTCCCACGTTACAGCACCTGTCGATTTTCCGACAAACTGAAGTTGGCTATCTTTCCACACCTCCTCAACATTCGCCTCGTTCAAGCACATCAATTTAATAGGTTGGCTAATCACATCCTTTGGAGTCTTTGAAAGTGAAGTCATTTCTGGGGTAAAGAAGGTTTGTATCTTTTCGGGGAAACCATCTTTCCCTAATCCAACCTTACGACCAAGTAAACTTATGGTATTTCCTTTAACAACTAGCGGGGTATAGGGAGGAATCACCGTATTCTCCTGAGCCATTGTTGAATTCAACCATTTTAGACGAGTTTGCTTCCAAGGTTCGTTTACTCCGCCATCGCTCAAAGTTTGATTATTTACGGTAATCGTAAGGATTATGTTCTTTGAATAGGTATTATCAATAGATATTGTCGCTGTTCCTTTGTAGATGCCTGCTTTGGCATCCTTTGGCACATCAACACCACACCATAAGGCTTGAACAAGCCCTTTAGAAACGTCAACACGCTTGGATAAAGGCTTTCCGTCCCAATTGACGCCATTGGTATTAATACAATTGATATTCGCAGCGTTTATAACACTGCCTGATTCCGATTTTAAATCAGTAAAATTCACCTTAACATCTCGAATATCTTGATTGGCATAAACTCCAAGTTGAAATGCATAATACTCCCCTTTACCTGCTTCTCCCTCGAAGGCGCTTTGGGGGGCAGACATAACCCAGCGCTGGGGTAAATCCTTTGTCATCTTTATGGGATGTAACCTATCCTCGGGAAAAACAATAAATGGCTTATCGAAATACATATCCTTTAAAGCCTGTATCTCCGATGATTTTGCAATTACCTCCATTGGATAGAAACTATTAAACTCATCAACCGACTGAATCTCAACTAGCGCTGCATTAACAACATTTGCATTATTAACCTTCAACTTAAGCCAATTCTCATCAGCAGTTTCAATAAAATCGGGGTATGTGTTCTTTGGATAATTCGATCGCCCTGATGCCTTGTAAGGCATATAGTAGATATAATAATCACCTGTTCCAGATGTAGGTTCAAAGTAAATCTCGCCAACCTCTCGATTAATTTGACCACGCACTACATTTAGAATGCGCTTATGGGTTTTAGCATCTTCAACAAATATACTTTTCTTTTCCACATCATTGTCGCGTCTACGCCACTCTATTGTTACCAAAGCAACCTTGTGGCTTCCATCAAAACGAACCAAAACCCTGTGGTTTCCAAGTGAATCGGTGTTCCACTGCTCATTTGAAATCGCATATCTAATCTCTTGTGCTTCAGAAAACTGACAAATAAGAGTGCTAATTACAATTAGTAAAAAGGCTGTTATTCTGATTCCAAAAATCATTATACCTGAAGTTTTCATTATTCATTTCTTTAAGAGTGAGTTATAGTAGTTCAGTAAGTGCAGTTAAACAGATTGACAAGATAGCGAAAAAGTAGCCTTACATAAATGACTTTTGCCATACAATTATCGGATGTAAAAATCTAATTTTGATAAATGTTTCCTTAAAAATT
>JBPXJX010000241.1:0-3139 GCA_051715525.1 Bacteroidales bacterium | reverse complement strand
AATTTTTTCTACAATTGATGTTTATGGCTACGAGATGATTATGTCATAAAATTATGTTGTTTGGCATAAAAAATGCTATATAAGTGTGTTGTAAAACATAAAATCTAATTATATTCGCCATCGTATTTAAAAATACATGTATGATAAAGAAGGTTTTAATCGCCAATAGAGGCGAAATCGCAGTTCGGGTTATACGCTCATGTCGTGAGTTGGGAATTAAATCAATTGCCGTTTACTCCGATGCCGACCGAACAGCAATGCATGTTCGATATGCCGATGAGGCATACCATATCGGACCATCCCCATCAAAGGAGAGCTACTTAAATGGCGATAAAATTATTGAGGTTGCCAAACAGTGCGGGGCTGATGCCATTCACCCTGGCTATGGTTTCTTGTCTGAGAATGCCGAGTTTGCAAAGAAATGTTTGGCTGCAGGTATCATATTCATTGGTCCATCATGGGAGTCTATTATCGCCATGGGCGATAAAATCTCTGCTAGATTAAAGATGATTGAGGCTGGAGTTCCCGTTGTTCCTGGTACTCAGCAAAAGGTTGGAGATATCGATTCAGTTAATAAGGTTGTAGCCGAAATTGGTCTGCCCGTAATTATTAAAGCTTCTGCAGGTGGTGGAGGTAAGGGTATGAGGCTAGTTCGTAAGAAAGAGGATCTTGCCTCAGCAATTAGAATGGCTCAATCCGAAGCTTTATCATCCTTTGGAAATGATACCGTTTATATTGAGAAGTATTTAGATTCTCCACATCATATCGAGTTTCAAATTTTAGCCGATAAGCAAGGCAATACCCTTCATCTATTTGAAAGGGAGTGCTCTGTTCAACGTCGTCATCAAAAGATGATTGAGGAAACGCCATCACCTTTTATAACAAAGGAGCTTCGCGACGAGATGGGTCGTGCTGCTGTAAAAGCAGCAAAAGCTGTTAGTTACGAGGGTGCTGGTACAATCGAGTTTTTGGTTGACGCTAACCGCAACTTCTACTTCCTTGAGATGAATACCCGTTTACAGGTTGAACACCCTATTACCGAGCGTACTACAGGTATCGACCTAGTAAAGGAACAAATCAACATTGCATCTGGCTTACCAATTTCGTTTACTCAAGACGAGCTAGTTCAATTCGGTCATGCCATTGAGTGTCGTATTTCTGCAGAGGATCCATTCAACAATTTCATGCCTTGTCCTGGCAAGATTCGCCATATCAGCGAGCCTAATGGCCTTGGTGTTCGTACCGATGGTTATGTTTACGAAGGCTACGAAATCCCTATGTTTTATGACCCAATGATTACCAAAATCATTACTTGGGGAAGAACTCGTCCTGAGGCTATAGAGCGGATGAAACGTGCTCTTTTCGAGTATAAGATTACTGGCGTTAAAACATCTATCAAGTTCCTTGAGAAGATTATGGATAACAAGGACTTTAACGATGGCAACTACGATACTCATTTCATTGAGAAGCACATGGAAGAGCTGCTCGATATACATTCCGATCCTCATCCTACAACTACCGATATGGCGCTGATTGGGGCTTACATCGACTACACTACTAAGCTCGAGAAGATTGGAATGAGCGATGTTATTGTTACGTCCAAAAAGAACGAGAAGTGGAAAGATTACGGAATGATTAAATCGATTCAACGCTTTTAATCATGATACTCTTTCAATTTACTTATCAAACTAACTGAAAATGGAGCATTGGAAACGCAAGGAGAAGAAACCGAATGTTCCGACAACATTTCGAAATACCATTAATTCTAATATGGCACTTGACATTAAAATTGGTGATAGGGAGGCACATGTCCGCCTAATTCATCGCGAGGGATCAAAAGCCACCATTCAAATCGATGAAAAGACCTATGATGTAGATATCATCATGGTTGAAGAGGGGGTTTACTCTATTATTCATGAGGGTAAATCGTACAACATCGAGATGATTCAAGGTAATGGCCCCAAGAACTACTTTGTAAATACCTACTACTCATCGCATGAACTTGATATTATTGATGCGCAAAGTCGATATCAGCAAAACCGCAATAAGGATGGGTTGCATAGCGGCGATAAGGTTATTTCAACCCCAATGCCAGGCAAAGTGGTCCGAATTCCTGTTAAACTAGGCGAAAAGGTTGAGAAAGGCACAACACTAATCGTAATTTCAGCAATGAAAATGGAGAGCGAGTACAAATCGCCTGCCGATGGAGTTGTAAAGAAAATTCATGTAAACGAGGGTGAGACAATCAACGGTCATCAACCTCTAATTGAAATCGAATAAAAAGATTATGAAGACGTTAGAAGAAAAATATAAGCAGTTCGACGAAAAAATTAAAGAGGCCCTTCAAGGCGGAGGCTCAGATCGTATTCAAAAGCAGCACGAGGCTGGCAAGCAAACTGCTCGCGAGAGGATTATCGAGTTCCTCGATAAGGGAACTTTCAACGAGTTTGATATGTTTGTAACCCATCGAACCACAGATTTCGACATGGATAAAACCAAAGCCTTAGGTGATGGTGTTATTACTGGTTATGGAAAGATTGAGGGACGTTTGGTTTACATCTTTGCTTTCGATTTTACTGTGTTAGGTGGTTCTTTAAGTCGTGCAAATGCCGATAAGATTACAAAGGTTCAACAGCTAGCGCTTAAGATGGGCGCACCATTAATCGGGTTAAACGATTCAGGAGGAGCTCGTATTCAGGAGGGCGTTCAGAGCTTGGCTGGTTATGCCGATATTTTCTATAATAACGTTCGCAGTTCGGGTGTTGTTCCTCAGATATCATGTATCATGGGACCTTGCGCTGGTGGTGCAGTTTACTCTCCAGCCTTAACCGACTTTATCGTTATGGTTAAGGATACAAGCTACATGTTTGTTACTGGACCAGAGGTTATTAAGGCTGTAACCCACGAGGATGTTACAAAAGAGGAACTTGGTGGTGCTATTACCCATAACTCAAGGAGTGGAGTTGCTCATTTCGTTGCCGACAACGATGAGCAGGCCGCAATGCTTATCCGCGAGCTGATGGGCTTTTTACCATCGAACAATATGGAAGAGGCACCAATGGTGCCAACTACCGATGATATCCATCGCGAGGATGAGGCTTTACAAACATTAGTGCCTGTTGATCCGAACAAACCTTAT
>JBPXJX010000240.1:0-2522 GCA_051715525.1 Bacteroidales bacterium | reverse complement strand
TTGTGAATATAGGGTATCGGTTGCTACGAATTCCATCCGCACATAACCAAAAACAAATTGAAGTAAGAGTAGAAGAAGTAAAATCAGCCAAGTACTTGCGTGCTGACTATATTCGAAAAGTGACTTTAGGGTACTAATTATCTTTCTGAAACTGCTCATCTAATTTGGCTTTCTTTTGAAGATCATTTATGAGTTTTTCTTCTTTAGCTGTCTCTTTTAGGATACTATTTTCTTTCCAGAATTGAGAATTGTATTTATATGTTTGTCTATAGATGTCTTCATTCCATTTACTGCTGCTTACTAATTTTGTGATGTCAATTTTATCCGTAATTATTTCGGTAACTATAAAGTTGCGTTCTAAAAAAAAATAACCGCGTGTGTATCCGCTTTCTTTTCTTTTTTGAGATTGTCCTCCGTACGCAATTGGATCAGGCTCGAATGTCCTTATGCTAGAAAGGTGTAGCTTTCCATTATGCTCGGAATACATGATAGATATTGAAAAGGCAATTCCCGAACCGGTAGTTCTTAACCTTAAGTTATAGTCCTCACTGCCCTTCTTCTTTGGATTTAAAATGTAATTGTAATCAAGTTGCAGTATTGCAAGATCAGACGTTCTTATATACATCTTCCCTATAGGTATGATTAGGCTTCTTGGATTTGCAAAGTACTCCTCACTTTTGGAAGATGGCAAAATCTTCACTACATATACTTCATCTTCGTTATACGAAGAAATCGTGTCTAGCTTAAACTTATGATTTTTTATGAAATCCTTATTAAGAAACCCAAAGTTCCTACCATCATTGTCTTGTAGATAGGAACGAATTAAATCTTTCGATAAAAAATTTCGTACTGAGGCGAATTTTCGCTCTCTTCTCCTAATATCATCAACCATTTGTTTTGAGCTATCAGAAAATACATCTTCTATATTTTTTCTTTTAATTTTTGATGAACCTTCAAGTATACCCCAGATACTCTCATTTCTTATTTCTCGTAGATCATAACTTTTTCGAAGCTCTGGGATATCTATTCTGTTTTCTATATTTGAAACAGAATAGCCTTTGTCATGTATGGTTATAGCAGCTTCAATTAATCTTTTATAGGTATCATCTTCTCTGTGTACTTGCCTAAAAAAACCACGAATAATAAATTGATTAGAATAGCAATTTTTCGGTATCCTATTTATCGCCTCAGATACGATTTTTGATGGATTATCTAAATACTGCGGTGGCTTAACTGTTACCTCCTTTAAGGTAATTAATGATTCTTTGAGCCTAACTGTGAAGTTTGACTTAGTAATAAGTGCATCTTGAATAGCTATGCTAATTGTAGAATAACCGATATAAGAAATGACTAGAGTATCTCTAACATCTTCTTCAGAAATATTTAGGGTAAATTGACCATCCAAATTTGATACCGTTCCCCTTAGCTTAGATTTTATTTTTACATTAGCATACGGTAGTGGTTGAGTACTCTTGTCGTCTATTATTTGACCTAAAAGAACGTCTTGGCTAAAACAGAGAGAGCTGCTGCCTAAATAAAGTAAAATTATTGTTATTGATGATCTTAAAGTCATATGGGTTGCATTAAAATGTAAATGGGCGATGTACATCGCCCATTTATCTGATTCTGTATTGAGCTACTTAAATATATCCTACACAATGTAAGTATTCAAAGAAGTGTGTTGTGGCGGCATCGTCATTCCCACGTCTAAGATCTCGATCCATTCTTCTAAGATACTTGTAGCAGCCGCCCCCTTTAATTTTGGTCAATTGAGATACTGATGTTACACTTTTCATAGTTTTTTAGTTTTTAGTTTAATTTTTGAATTTAATGATTAGTTAACTCATACATTCGTTGTAGAGAATGATATTAGCCCAAAATTGCACCTCATTTCCATCCTCCATTCCTCTGTTTGCCCTTCTTAAGTACTTTCTGCAACCTCCTCCATGGATTTTGGTTAAAATTGAATTTTTGATTGCTTTCATAAAATTAGATTTAGTTATACATACAGTCCATATAAAGCATAAGGTTTGCAGCTGCAACCAAATCCTCATCGTTGCGAATAGCGCGATCATATCTTCTTAGATACCTTCGGCAACCTGATCCTCGGACTAGGTAGGCCTCTTTTTGTGTTAGTTTTTTCATTGTTTTTTTGTTTAATTTTCTACGAAGTAAAAAGTAGGAACGGACAAAAAGTGTCCGTTCCTACTTTTTTAAGAAATATTTTTTATTCCGCTTACAGTATATAATAGGATGCCCCTTTTCTTTCAAGCGATCTATCATTCTTTGGATTGTCTTTTCAGAACAATCAAATTGTTCAGCTAACTGGGTTGGTGAGCTTAGTTTCTCCTTTTTAATAAGTTCAAGAATATATTCAAGCCTTTCGGAGTAGATCAGAAAATTCATCTTATTATTATTATTTCTAACATGTTAAATCATCATTACTGTCGAGCGTGGCAGTAATTGGCTCTTTTGCTTGCTTTGGTGTCGCGCGGGAATGCGCGGCAAGCAAATGTGCCAAT
>JBPXJX010000239.1:0-1692 GCA_051715525.1 Bacteroidales bacterium | reverse complement strand
TTCGTCTAAGGCTCCGGCAGTTGCCAGACAAGTTATGCCTTAGTCGTAAATATCACAGCAGGCTTTGCCCGCCTCCTTTACAAGTGCAACCTAATAAAACGTTCAGCAAACTTTAGTACAAATGGAAGATATTAGTATATTTAGAGATAAAGCGATTATACCAACAGACAAAGACTTGGTTGAAAATTTAGGCGATACCTACAATTTATGGAAAAATATCCATGATTTAGTTCTAATTAAGTACCCGAAAGGATTTGCAGAATGGAACCATCCAGGGCAAAAATATGGTTGGAACTTTCGGATAAAAGATAAAAAAAGAGCAATTATCTATTTTCTACCACGCGATAAGTATTTTAAAGTAGCCTTTGTATTTGGACAAAAAGCAACTGATATTATTTTAAGTAGCGATATTTCGCCCGTAATAAAATCGGAATTAGAGCAAGCGAAAAAATATGCGGAGGGCCGCGGAATTCGTATTGATGTTAAAAACGACAAAATACTGCCCGATATTAAACGATTAATTGAGATAAAACTCAATAATTAGCATAACTCGGGGGTCTATCCGTGCCATTTTATTTTAATTAACTTGCTAACTTTATTTTTTAAAATGTCCTATAAAACAAGCTAACCCTTTTAAAAATCAGACTAATAAACCATTAATTAACAAGCATTATGACTAGAAAAACATCAATAATCGTTTCAATACTTTTAATTATTTCTGCTGTTTTAATTGAAATATTCCTAAAAGATTCAAAAGCTGGGCTAGATAAAGAACTTGTCGGGTTTTTTCAAGGAGCATTGTTTGGTGGTGGATTGGCTTTGCTGTTGAGATCGTTTTTTGGAAAGAAAAAGTAAAAAAACGTGTAACACCTTTACCTCGCTGGCACGGAATTGCATTCCGTGCCATTTTATTTACTTACCAGTCATACGCGTGCTTTTGATTTACGAATAACGATCAACAAACAACGATTTTGGATTTTCAAAGACCCCGTAGGGGTCAAATATTTATAGAAAACGATTTGAATTTACATTCGACCCCAAATGGGGTCGTATATTCCTTTATCATCAATCTATCTACATGCAATCCCTACGGGATTGTTAAATATTCAATAAAGCATTGCGATGTATGCTTAACACATCTTCGCCCGCTTTCGCACTCGTCTCCAAACGAGAACTTTTTCTGAATCCAATTCTGGACTTTTGCGTTTTGATATCGTAAATTGTATAAAAATTCCTAAATAGTTATACTATGAAATTCAAAATGAAAATCTTGGTACTATTTATGATTTCGTTATCCATATCAGGATGTACCGAGAGTACCACAAATACCGACGAAAATACCACGCATAGCGTGGCTTTCAGAATAACTTCAACAACCAATTCAAATCTTACTGGAGTAGCAATAAGCTACGATATTACGGATGGAACCCGCGTTAGAGATCTATTTGTCGGATGCAATGTAATGCCATGGCAAAGCTCAACTTATAGCAATATTGAATCGGGCATGGGCGTTGGGATTAGCATTTTAATAAATAACGGACCATCATATGGTGGTAATGGGGATATTACCCTTTTTATAATTGTTGACGATGAGGTTTGGAAATCAACCACCGTTACCATGACCACACATGCAACCCTTTCGCTTGGGGGAACAATTCCTTAACACTTATAAGTAACGCGCGACCTAAGTCA
>JBPXJX010000238.1:0-8855 GCA_051715525.1 Bacteroidales bacterium | reverse complement strand
ATATTTTATTGGAATTATCATTCAAAGCATTTGCATAATGACATTAATTACAATTGGCTTGCTAATTGTTGGAATAAAATTCGACACTGCAATTGTAATTGGTTTAATTACTGGAATCTTAAACGTTGTACCTTACGTTGGCCCGCTAACAGGCTCAATTTTGGGGGTCTTAATTGGTGTTGCAACCAATTTAAATCTTGATTTTTCAACACAACTTTTACCCTTAATCGGATATATTCTACTTGTATTCCTTTTTACGCGTATAATAGACGATGTTCTTTTTCAACCATTGATATACTCAAGCAGCGTTAATGCCCACCCTCTTGAAATTTTCATTGTTATACTTATTGCAGGGAGCATTGCTGGTATTTTAGGTATGCTTTTGGCAATCCCTGCTTATACCGTATTAAGGGTATTTGCAAAAGAGTTCTTTAACAAATTCAGGGTTGTTGAGAAATTAACCCGAAAAATTTAAAATCAGATAAAGGGGTTTTACTATATTTACACAACCAATTGTTAAATAAATGCATAAAGCAGGTCAAATCAGAATAGTCACTACTGTTATTCTATTATTCATGTGCCTTGGGTTATTTGCGCAAGCACCAAGAGATACAATGGGTTTTGTATGGAGGCTACTTGAAGTTACCGATCCAACAACTGAAGCAAAGGTTGAATTTACTCCAAAGGTTCCTGTACCTGCCTTATTCACAAGTTGGGATTTTGGCGATGGGTCGCCTGTCAACACCACCGATTCAGTTGCAATTTACTCATACTCTACAATAGGCAATATTCCTTTGGATGTTGATTACAATTTCAAACTCAATGGAAATGATTCAACAATTACACAAAGGGTTATTCCAAATGCAGCTGCTTTTATTGTACGACTTGACTCGAATACTCGTGTAACATATGCTCGCATACTCAGAAGCTGTTTCTTTTTCCCAACAAATAATATTGCAACGCATGGTGCAATGCGATTTGAGTGGAGTATAAATGGAGATGTTTTAACTGATCCTAACTATCAGTATCCAAACATTCGCTATGAGTTTACAGAACCAGGACCAAATACTGTACTACTTAAAGTTTGGAACACAGCAGATGCTTTGAACTTTACAACTTTTTCAAGAGTTATTGATATAACACCTGACTTTACAACTGCTAAGGTGAAAATAAATAATATCCCTAACGTTTTCACACCTAATGGTGATGGTATTGCTGATAGGTTTATTGTTGACTCACTTAGCGGAACATCACGCCTAGTATTTAAAGTATTTACAAGAACAGGTGCCCTTATTTATCAGAATGAAGCTTACTACATTAGCTGGGATGGAAAAAATGATGATGGGAAAGAGCTGCCTGAAGGTATATATTACTATATCATAGAGGATTTAGATAAACAATACGAAAACGCTAAAGGCTTTGTCTACATTTTCAGGGGAAAAAAATAATACATTTTAATGTTTGAAGATTAGTTAAAAGAACTTTATAAAATATTAGTAAAAAAAGACCCTCGAAAATCAAGGGTCTTTTTTTTACTACGTAATTAGAATTCACCTAATCTCATTCGCAATTCTTTCCCCTTCTCCTCAAACCCTGGTTTGCCAAGCAAAGCAAACATATTCTTTTTATACTCCTCAACACCTGGCTGATCGAATGGATTAACGTTAAGCGTATACCCACTCAAAGCACAAGCCCTTTCGAAGAAATAAAATAAATATCCTACCCAATAAGGCGTTAGCTCTGGAATGATAATTTTAATACTTGGTACTCCACCATCAATATGTGCAAGGATTGTACCCTGTTCAGCCATTCGGTTAACCTCGGAATAACGCTTACCTGAAAGGAAGTTTAGCTGATCGAGATTAGCTGGATCATTGGGTATTATTAAATTCTTTGATGGTGAGCCCACACTCAGAACTGTCTCGAAAATGATGCGTTCACCTTCTTGGATATACTGACCCATAGAATGTAAATCGGAAGTAAAATCAACTCCAGCAGGAAAAATTCCTTTATTCTCCTTGCCTTCACTCTCGCCGTAAAGTTGTTTCCACCATTCGGTAAGGAAGTGAAGTTTTGGAGTGTAGTTAACCATAATCTCAACATTCTTTCCCTTGCGGTAAAGTGCATTACGAGCAGCAGCATATATACATGCCGGATTCTCATCAAAACGTGTTTGGCTACTTGTATTCTTTTCAGCCTCTTTTGCGCCTTCAATCATCTCTTCGATGCTAAAGCCAGCAATGGCAATAGGAAGTAATCCAACAGGAGTTAAAACAGAATAGCGGCCACCAATATCATCTGAAATAACAAAAGTTTTGTAACCTTCCTTATCGGCTAATTTTCTCAATGCACCTTTTGACTTATCGGTAATGGCAACAATACGTTGAGATGCCTCAACTTTACCAACCTTATTCTCAAGATGTTGTTTTAAAATTCTGAATGCAATGGCAGGTTCAGTTGTAGTGCCAGATTTGGAAATAACAACGATTGAATAGGGACGATTATCAAGAAGTTCAACAAGTTCCTTATGGTAATCCTCACAGATATTTTGACCCGCAAACAAAACGATTGGATCTTTCCTATTTGGTAAAAAACTTGCAAAGCTATTGCTCAACGCTTCAATTGCCGCTTTTGCGCCAAGATACGAGCCACCAATTCCAACAACTACAACAATATCGCTTTTTGAGCGTAAATCGGTTGCAACATCATTAATTGCTTTTAACTCTTCTTTAGTAGTTGTTGAGGGGAGGTTTAACCAACCAAGGAAATCGTTCCCCTTACCGGTTTTCTCCTCAAGCAGCTCCTGATTGCGTTTTAGTTCATCTTTATATGCAAAAACCTGCTTGTTACTAACAAAATCGTAAATATTGCTAATTTCAACTGTTAATTTCGACATATCTTTTATTTACTTAAGTTTATCAGATAATAGTTTCATTTCAATAGCTGGAGAAATATTCTCGTAGAGTATGTTGTAAACAGCATCGGTAATTGGCATCTTTACATTATACTTTTTATTAATCTCCTTAATACAGGCAGTTGCATTATACCCCTCAGCAACCATGTTCATCTCGAGCATTGCTGACTTTACGGAATAGCCTTTCCCAATCATAGTACCCAATGTTCGATTTCGGCTAAACTGTGAGTAGCATGTAACTAACAAGTCGCCCAAATAGGCAGATGCACTTACCTTGCGTTTGCTAGGGTAAGTTTTATCGAGAAATCGTTCAATTTCAAGTTGTGCATTACAAATTAGCACAGCTAAAAAGTTATCGCCATAACCGAGTCCATGAGCAACACCTGCTGCAATGGCGTAGATATTCTTAAGAACAGTACTATACTCAGTACCATAAATATCTTTACCAATTATAGTTTTAATGTAATGCCTTTCAAAAAGGGCAGCAACCTCTTTCGCCTTTGCCTTTTCTTTAAATGAAAAAGTCAGATATGACAGTCTTTCTAACGAAACCTCCTCGGCATGACTTGGCCCACTTATTATTCCTAGCCTATCGAATGGAACAGCATAGTTATTAAAAAAGAATTCGGCTATTGTTGTGTTATCTTGAGGAACTATACCCTTAATAGCTGAAACTACGTATTTGTCTTTAAATAACTCGGTCAGTGGTTCAAGCCAAGCTTTAAGGTAAGCCGATGGAACAACAAAGATGAGTATGTCAGAATTTCTTACAATTTCATTGATATCATTACTAATATTAATCCTTTTTGTATCAAAAAGTACAGAACTAAGAAAATGAGGATTGTGATGATGCTTTTTAAGGTGATCAATAATTTCGGGCTCTCTAATGTACCATCCAATGTGCTGTAAATTTTCATGAAGAATTTTCACAATAGCTGTAGCCCAACTCCCGCTTCCGATTACCGATACTCTTTTTTTACTTTCCATTACATAAATTTTGATTTTACTATAAAACCTGCTAGTACTCACATTTCAAAATAATATAAATGTATCAAGGGGTTTATATGTAAACTAAACCTCAAGTCCAAAGGTAGTGAGGGTATTTTAGCAAAGAATCAATGGTTCTTAATTATAAACAACTAAATAAGCCAACCCCAAGAACACTAGCTTTTAACCTTTCCATTAAAAATAGAATAGATACCCCCTTTATTATTCTTGCATTTGCACTTTGATTTTTTCTTCAACTCGGTTCCTGGTTTAACCCCTTTACGTGTTGTACCACAACCTACTGTTGTAAATGCAAAAATAAGTATAACGCCAATTACAAATAGCCTACTATACCTTAGCGCCATAGCTGTTTTAATTTTTAACAAAGGTATGTAATTGAATAGTAATTTGGTTCTAATACCTCACACAATTTGATGTTTTCATAAAAAGAAAGAGTATCGGCAGCTGCATTTGCCGATACTCTATGATGTTCGCTAAGCCAAATATTATTAACCAAGACTCTCCATCATTGGCTTATTGTATACCGATATCAATTTAAGCTATGTGAAAATTGATCCGGGGGTTATGGGTTAAAATTAACTTCATTTTGCTTTATTAATTAAGTTTTGATGGATGAAACAGACATGTTCATGAAATATCTATACTTATTTTAGTATAAATTTGCAAAGCTAATGCTTGCTCGGAATGAAAATCAACGTTATAGGGAAGTCAAAGTTCGAAATTTTGGAATTGATAAATGAAATTAATGTTCAAGAAGCACATGCTTCTGAACTAATTATTGGACTATATAAAAAAGGGGTCGTTGATATTGGAGAATTATTGAATATTCCCAAAAAGATAAGAAAAGCATTTAATGAAAAGCACACAATAGGTATTTACCCTCCCTTAAAGGAAAGCTGTTCATCCGATGGCACAACAAAATTTCTTTTTGAAAATACTCAGGGGCAGCAATTCGAGGCTGTTTATATGCCAAGCCCAAAGCGCAATACGCTTTGTATATCCACACAATCTGGTTGCCGAATGGGATGCCAGTTTTGCCTAACAGGCAAAATTGATTTCAACGGAAATCTTTCGGCAAGCGATATATTAAATCAATTTTTAAGCATCCCCGTTCGACAAAAAATAAATAAAATAGTAATAATGGGGATGGGTGAACCATTTGATAATTTCTCGGAGGTTAAGAGGTCTATTGAGGTTTTAACAGCGAACTGGGGTGTGGCTTTTGGAGCATCAAACATTACACTATCGAGTGTTGGATTGCACGAACCCTTAAAGACTTTTCTTGAGAAGCCTCTTTGCAACTTGGCAATAAGCCTTAATAACCCATTTGGCGATGAGCGAAAGTTGCTAATGCCAATAGAATCATCTAATTCAATAGCTAAAACGGTTGAACTCATTAAAGCAAATCCATTTAAAAAGCCGTTAAGAATTTCATTTGAGTATGTTGCATTGAGTGGCCTGAATATCTCTGAAAGGCATGCATTGGGGATAGCACAATTACTAAAAAGTATTAATTGTCATTTAAATATAATACCGTGGAATTTCCATAACGAAGCATCGTTTGTTTCGCCAACAGAAACCGAACTAAATGCCTTCATTGATTGTTTAAATAAAAATGGCGTACTAACCTCGGTTCGACATTCACGCGGGCAAGATATTGGCGCTGCATGCGGGCAGATGGCGGGGAATAAGATAATAAGTTGACAAGAAAAAGTATATTTAAAAAAATTGTAAAATGGAGTCGAATTCGATCTTGAAAGCAATTTATAATCGCAAAAGCGTAAGGCTTTATAATGATGATATCGAGGTTACAAAAGAGCAGTTGGAAGAGTTAATGCGAGCAGGTATGGCAGCACCTTCTGCTCGTAATATGCAACCTTGGGCGTTTATAGCAATCACCAATCGCAGTACTCTTGATCTACTTGCAAATGGGCTCCCTTACGCAAAGATGCTTTTTAAAGCAAAAGCGGCAATAGTTGTTTGCGGAATACCTGAAAAGTCAGGGACTGATAGCCCCGAAGGCTACTGGGTGCAAGATTGCTCCGCAGCCTCGCAAAATATTCTTTTAGCAGCCGAGGCGATAGGGCTTGGCTCGGTTTGGACTGGGGTATATCCTCGTCCAGAAAGGGTTAAAGTTGTTCGCGACATACTAGGGATACCCGAATCGGTTATACCTCTTAATTTACTACCAATTGGGGTTCCAGTTGGCACAGAGAAACCTAAGGATAAATTTAGAAGCGAGAATATTCTTTGGGAGGGTTGGACTTAAAAATTAATTTAAATATTCATCAATAATGAAAACTGTTCTTTTAGCAATTGTATTAATTGGGTTAGCTATTCTTGGCATAGCCATCAAAATGTTTTTTATTAAAGGTTCAACATTCACTAAAACTTGTGGTTCGGTAGATCCTGTAACAGGTAAAAAAGTTGCTTGCACATGCGGATCCGATGGTAAGGAACAAGGCTCAAAATGCGATAACAAAGAATAAAAAAAAACCTTAGATTAACTAAGGTTTTTTTGTTCTTATTCTTAATACTTAATTGTTACACACCAAAATCATCGAATGCGATATTATCTTTAGGAACACCCAACTCGTCGAGCATTTTAAGAACAGCATCATTCATCTGTGGTGGACCGCATAAGTAGAATTCAATTTCTTCAGGTTCATCGTGCTTACTCAAGTAGTTATCGAGTACGACTTGATGAATAAACCCAACATAACCTTTCCAGTTATCTTCTGCCAATGGCTCCGAAAGAGCCAAGTTGAACTTGAAATTAGGGAAATCCTTCTCAATCGTCCTAAAATCCTCCTCGTAGAACATCTCGCGCATAGAACGAGCACCGTACCAGTAGCTTACTTTCCTATCGGTTTTTTCGGTATTAAAAAGATGAAGGATATGTGAGCGCAATGGGGCCATACCAGCACCACCTCCAATATAAATCATCTCCTTTTTAGTTTGTTTGATATGGAATTCACCATAAGGACCCGAAATGGTTACCTTATCGCCTGGCTTACGTGAAAAGATGTAAGATGAGCAAATACCCGGATTAACCTTCATGAAATCGTTCTTTGCTTTATCCCATGGGGGAGTTGCAATACGAATATTTAGCATGATGATATTACCCTCTGCTGGATAGTTAGCCATTGAGTATGCCCTATAGATTGGCTCGGGGTTTTTCATCTTTAGGTCGAACATCTTAAAGCATTCCCAGTCAACCTTATACTTATCGTCAACATCAATATCTTTAAAATCCACCTCGCACTTTGGAACATCAATTTGGATATATCCACCCGATGCAAAATCGAGTGTTTCGCCTTCGGGGAGTTTAACCTTAAACTCTTTAATATAAGTAGCAACATTATCGTTGGAGATAACCTCGCACTCCCATTTCTTGATGCCAAATATCTCTTTAGGAACTTTAATCTCCATATTCTCACGAACCTTAACCTGACAGCCAAGTCGCCAGTTATCATGAATTTGCTTACGATTAAAGAATCCCGTTTCGGTTGGGAGTATATGTCCACCACCAGTTACTACCTGACATTTACACATCCCGCAAGTTCCTCCTCCTCCGCATGCCGAAGGCAAAAAGATTTTTTCGTTGGAAAGGGTTGATAGAAGTGTTGAGCCGGAGCCTACCTCTAGATTAATATCATCGTTGATTTTTATTGAAACGGGTCCAGAAGGTGAAAGTTTTGCCTTAGCATATAATAGCATCACTACCAAAAACACAATAACCAAAAGGAAAATCAACACACCTAATGTAAGCAGAAGCCCTAAATTATCACTTAAAATTATCATAATGCTAAGAGTATTAAATCTTAATTCCCATAAAACTCATAAATGCAATAGCCATCAATCCTGTAAGGATAAATGCTATTCCTAACCCCTGTAAAGGCAATGGAATCTTTGAGTACTTAATCTTTTCGCGAATTGCTGCAAAGCTTACAATTGCTAAGAACCACCCAACACCCGAACCTAAAGAATATACAGTTACCTCGGCAACACTAGTATATTCGCGCTCCTGAACAAAAAGAGCAACCCCAAGAATAGCGCAGTTAACTGCAATTAAAGGAAGAAAAATACCCAACGAGTTGTATAGCGGAGGGCTAACCTTTTCAACAACCATCTCAACAAGTTGAACCATAGCAGCAATAACGGCAATGAAGATGATGAAGCTTAAGTAGCTCAAATCAACATCGGCATAGCTCTTATCGAGCCAAGTTAAGGCGCCAGCCTTTAGCAGATAAGTATCAACAAACCAGTTCAACGGAGCAGTAATAACTAGCACAAATATCACTGCAATACCAAGCCCAACCGATGTTTTAACGGTTTTTGATACTGCTAAAAACGAGCACATTCCAAGGAAATATGCGAATATCATATTGTCGATAAAAATCGACCGAACAAACAAATTGAATAAGCTATCCATAGTAGTATCCTATTTTTCAATTAAATCACGATTCTTACTCCGCTGAATCCAAATAATTGTGCCAATTGTAATAAGCGCCATTGGAGGTAAAATCATTAAACCATTATCCATATAACCCGCATCGTATAACGATTGAGGTATAATCTTTTGTCCCATAAAGCTACCCGAACCCAGCAACTCGCGGAAGAAAGCAACAGCCACAAGAATTAACCCATAGCCAATTCCATTACCAATCCCATCAACAAACGAAGGCCAAGGCTTTTGAGCCATTGCGAATGCCTCTAAACGCCCCATTAAAATACAGTTGGTGATGATTAGCCCAACAAAAACTGATAGCTTTTGGCTAACATCGTAAACGTAGGCCTTAAGAATTTGGTCAACAATGATAACAAGTGCAGCAATAACCACAAGCTGAACAATAATCCTAATACGCGATGGAATAGTATTTCTTAACAACGATATTATTAGGTTTGAAAAAGCAGTAACAATGGAGATCGG
>JBPXJX010000237.1:0-1984 GCA_051715525.1 Bacteroidales bacterium | reverse complement strand
TAACAGGCCTCCTTTTAACGAATTATGCACTATTCCAAGCATTGGAGAGAAGATCATTCTAATTACAGGGATAAAACTATAAACAAAGCCACCGAGCAATGCGGCTAGTGGGATCCAAACCCATACTGAGCGCCATTTATACCAAGCAAAATCAATAGCAACACCCATTAACAAGTAAGTAGCAGGCAGCATTGGATCGCCATAGTGCAATCCAGGGATCATTGTAGCAAGGATTGAGCCTGTAATTGTAATTGTTGAAGTAATCCGCAACTCTGATAATGCTCTTGCTCCCATCACTAGCAACATGAACTCCAAACCATGTCTGCCGGGCATATTCAAAGGAATACGAAAACGAAAATGCAACCAAGTTGCAAAAAATCCAACCATCAATAGCAAAATAATCTGTGCCGATAAGGCAATACTAGTTGGAAATGTTTTTGATATACTCCTTGTCTGCGAGTTTGTAGTTATATTCTTCATTACCATCAATTTTATTTACTATCAAAGTTATTTCACCCTTCCGATGCACAGGTCTTAACCAACCCTCAAGCAATATTGGTGCATTTTCGTCGATAATTTCACCATCGGGGGTTACTATTTTATGCAAATGAACTAATTTTTTTATTTCAATGGGAGTTTTTATTCCCGTTATCGTTCTAACCTCGGTGCCTCGAAGTCCCACAAAACGGCCATCGCTACCCCATGCTCTTAGGCCAACTGCTGCCATTGAACCAATTACGCCATCGTGGTTGCCAGTTAAGCCGATTAGTTTAACGTTTTCCCTCTTTGCAAGAGCGTGAGCATCAACTTGCTTAAGCAAATCGCGCTTTGCACTTAAACCCCACTCAACAATCGCCTTTGGAATATTATCGGCTTCCACCATGCACAACCCGCAATCTGATCCTGGCGCACACGCCTTTAGCAGGTAGTCAATCATCAAATCCCAAAGCTGCTCAGGTTTATCAGACTCAATCTCCAAGCACAACGATGAGTTGTGCGATGTATAAGGCACTCGTTCATCAAATAGCAATTGGTGGCGCGATACGCCTCCACATATGCCTACTCCTGAAGAGGTGATTAACTCGCCCATTGTTCTACCCACATAGCCTGTTCCTCGGCTCTCCAAATTGTCAGTATCATCAATCCCAACCAAGTATATCATCAAACTATTCCTTATCAGAGTTAATCGTTTTGAAAAAATCTTTTACAATCCTTTTTGCCGAAGCATCAAATTCAGCACGAAGCTCTTTATATGCATCAACCAGTTTTAACCCATCTGCTGAAAGCATTGAGTTCCCGCCATCTTTCCCTCCGCGATGCTTCTCAATTAGAACAAAACCTAAGGTTTTTTCTGACTGACGTACCAATTCCCAAGCCTTTCGATAGCTAATCTTCATCTTTTCTGCTGATGCAGAAAGCGAACCTAAAGCTTCAATATTTAGCATTAACTCAAAATGCTCCTCCGAAAGCACTGGATGACCATCATCCTTATGCTTTAAGAATATCGAGAAATCTAAAAATATGTCGTAGTACTTCGAACCCTTTGAACCAGCCATACATATGCAATTACATAAGGTTAAAATTCCAATAGAATAATTTCTCAAAAGTAAGCAAAAAACGAATGTCGAATGATAACAATTATCAGGTTTGATGTGAGTTTGTGCTAATATCTTAAAAACATTTAAAGAACCGAACATTAAAGCATTATTAATGTTATTTAGAATAAATCTAATTATTAATTTGTTTACAAAACATGATTTTCGTTATGTACTATTTTGCATATCGATCATATATTTGCTCCGAAATAAAATTAAACGACTATGAATAACGCAATTTTTAAATTTGGACGACCAACAAACGAGCCTATTGTAGGATACGCACCATGCTCGCCTGAAAGGGTGGCATAAGAGGAGGAACTTGAACATCTTTCGCGACACGTAATGGATGCTCCGGTAATTATTGGAGGCAAGGAGGTACGAACCGG
>JBPXJX010000236.1:0-3573 GCA_051715525.1 Bacteroidales bacterium | reverse complement strand
TTATTTGCGTTCAAATCATTGGGTGGGGAAGAAGATTTAGCTGATAATTCTAAGTTATTAGAGCAATTAAGCTTCAATAAACAAATCCACGATAAAGTTGTTACTATTTTCATGCTATTTCCATCATATAATTAAGCATTCCATGGATGTTTTTCTATGTTGAGAAAGTATAATCCAACCAAAAGTAATAACCAATGAACTCACATAAAATAACTCACATTTCGGTTCAAGCATTAATAAATGTACCGACTGAAAAGGTTTGGAAGTATTGGACTACACCTACGCATATTACAAAATGGAATAATGCAAACGATGATTGGCATACCCCACATGCTGAAAATGATTTAACCGTTTGTGGAAAATTTCTATACAGGATGGAATCGAAAGATGGAAACGATGGTTTTGATTTTGATGGGGTTTATGTTACGGTTAAAGCTAATGAGTTGATAGAGTATATACTTAGCGATGGGCGAAAAGTTAAAATCGAATTTATTAAAAATGGTAATAAAACTAATGTAATCGAAATCTTCGAAGCTGAAACGGCAAATTCAATTGAGCATCAACGACAGGGATGGCAAGCAATTTTGAATAATTTCAAAAAGTACGCTGAATCAGATCAAGGATAATTAAAGTACTACAAATCAAAAAAAATATAATTATTCTATTTACAAAACTTCTGGATTAATGAGTAGGCTTGATTTTGGCCTAGTTCACCCGCTTTGCTAATATCAGTACAACCACTTAGCTTTTCTCCTTTTATGAGTTTAATAAGCCCGCGGTTAAACCATGCCTCAGCAAAGCGTGGGTCAATAGATATTGCCTTTGTAAACTCATTGGATGCCATTTCCATCTCTTCTGTTAAAATGTAGGTGCAGCCAATATTGTATGAAATTGCCGCCAAATCGGGTAAAGTAAGTTCAATTCCTTTGTATATATCGATTGCCTCATTGTAAAGGTAGTTGGTGGATTTCGATTGATTATCTTTTGATTCATTCCTATTTCCCATTTTAAAAGAAACAGCGTTAGCATCGGTATTAAACTGGTCAACAAACTTTGCCATTTCAACCCTTTCGGTAAAAAGGCTAAATGCAATTATTTGATTATTGGGCTCATACTTGTATGCTTTTTCGTATTCTTTTATGGCTTGGCTGTACTTATTCTGCAACGATAGCTGCGAGGCTTTTATAAAGAATGCTACGCTTTTAGGTGATGCGCTTGTATCAATACTGAATTTTATTGTATTTGAATTGTTTGTTGAGAATGTAAATTGAAAACCTTTCTGAACCGCTTTATTAAGTTCATCAATAAAGGGTGTTTTGTAGTCTTTAAAAATATTTCTTGTGCTCTCATCCACAACTTGAAGTTTTATGAATGAAAGGAATCCGGTTGGAAGTTCAATTTTATTTTTAAGGTTAATGTTAGTAAAACCATTACCAAAATCGGTGTCGAATTCGAGCAGATTGTTAAACTTCTTACTAGTATCGGCCATGGCAAAGTATGCTTCTTGCGATGAAGTTTTGTACTTTTGAACCTTGCTTTTGCCAATTTCGTAGTCCTCTTCGGCTGATACATTATTTCCAATTCTCGATTTTGCGGCTGAACGATTAAAGTATGCATTGGCAAAATCAGGAAAGAGCTCAATTGCTTTGCTATAATCACTAATGGCGTTTTGATATTTACCTAGCTCGAAGTTGACTCCTGCTCTATTATAGAAAACAAGAACATTATTTGGGTTTAAACGGGCAAGGATATCATAGTCATCAAGGGCTGAGTTTAGTGCTCCTGTATTTGATTTAATAAGGGCTCTATTGTATAGCGATAAGGAGTTTTTAGGGTCAATTGACAGGATTTTATCAAAATCTGTGATTGCTGCAGAATACTTTCGTCGAGCATTTTGTATTAAACCCCTAATAAAATAATTCATTGTTGAGGTTGAGTCGAGTTTAATAGCCTGATTGATGTCTGTGAGTGCAATTTCAAACTCCTTTTTTTCAAGATAAACTCTTGAGCGACGTGAGTACGATTCTCCATAAAATGGATTTAATTTTATGGCTTGGCTGAAGTCAGCAATTGCTCCTGTAGTATCGGTATTACAAAGTTTTGCAATGCCTCGATTTAACCACGAATCGATATTGTTGGGTGTCGCCTTAATAACTTTTGTGTAATCCTGAATGGCTTTACTGTATTGCTTTGTTTGGATATATGTTCCACCTCTAGTAAAAAGGATCTCTTCATTTTCAGGTCGTAGATCTAATGCTTCATCAAGATCTTTAAATGCTTCGCTATATTTCGAAAGTCGATTGTTTACAATTGCCCGGTAATGGAATGCAATTGTGAAATTTGGATTCTTCTCAAGTGATTTGGTTAAATCATCTTTTGATCCTTGAAAATCATTAAGGTAGTACTTGGCAACACCTCTCAGAAACCATCCTTCAGCAAGAGATGAGTCAACCTCAATTAGCGTATTCAAATACCTAATAGCTTCGGTAAATCTATCTTGAGTAATTAATCTTTGCCCTTGATAGTAGAAATAGGCTTTATTGAGCTGCGCCTTTGCTGAAAAGTTTATACCTACTAAAAAGGCAATTGTTATGATAACTGCTAATTTCTTCAAGGCTTATCGTTTTGATTTAATCTTTTTATCCGAATTATTGGTATCAAATTCTACCGAAACTATTGTGCTCATTCCCCATAAAACCCTTCGTTGATACTGAATCATATAATTGCTTGGGTTTGCAGGGTTACGCTTTGCTGGGCTAGGTAGTACAGTTGTAAGCATTGCTGCTTCAAGTCGATTCAGGTTCTCTGCTGGTTTACGATAAAATTTTTGTGCAGCCTCCTCTACACCATATATACCTTTACCAAACTCTACAATATTGAGGTAAACCTCCATTATCCTCTTTTTAGGCCACAAGGTTTCCATTATTACAGTAAAGTATGCCTCAAACCCTTTACGAACCCATGAACGACGAGGCCATAAAAAGACATTCTTTGCTGTTTGTTGAGATATGGTACTTGCCCCTTTTATTCTTTTGCTTCGTTCGTTGTGCTTCATAGCAAGTCTTATTAGCTCAAAATCGAAGCCCCAATGGGTGAGAAATTTGCTGTCCTCCGCAGCTACAGCTGCTAGTACCATGTTAGATGATATATCATCGATGCTAACCCAATCCTTTTGTATGCTTGATGTTTTTTTCTCGTCAAAAAAAGATTCATAGTGCCTAATTACCATAAGCATGGTAAGGTTTGGATTTACCCATCGAAAAATGAACACACCAACAACACTTGTTATTATAAATGCAAAAACCAGCATGAGTAAACTCCTCACTATCCATGATTTATTGGAATAACTTGCTGTTGATTTTCTTATGAAATTCATGAATGCCACCCTCAACCCTAATGATAGGCTAAAATAGATATTTTTGATTTATGTTGGTAGTTTATTTTGTTAACTAAATGAAAAAAACTCAACTTTTGTTGAAGTTGAGTTTGAAAAAATTGTGCAACGATATATTATCCGCTTTAAGGCGATAATGTATTCGCTCATTTACTTGCAAAGGAAAAATGCATCTGTAA
>JBPXJX010000235.1:0-3418 GCA_051715525.1 Bacteroidales bacterium | reverse complement strand
TTACAGCATAGGTTTTGGTTCGCCAAACATTGGGTTGGTAACGGGTATGGGTTTAGAGTTTAACAACTACCACTTTTCAAATCCAGTATCATTAAAAGTTGATAATGTTAATGGTAGCCCAACGAATGGAATGACAGTTGTTGATACCTCATTTATTCATTTTGCGGTTGATAAAACAAAACTATCAACAACACACCTAACAGTACCTCTTCTACTTGAGTTTCAAATCCCAACTGGTGAGCGTGGTCGTAAGGTTTTCATTTCAGCCGGTGTCATTGGTGAATTAAGAATTGGTGCACACACAAAAATTATATATGATGACGAAGGCAAACGAAAAGATAAAAACAAAGAAGACTTCAACCTTTCTACGTTCAGATACTCGTTCACAGCACGCATGGGTTATAGAGGCTTGAAACTATTCGCAAACTACTCACCTGTTTCACTTTTTGAAAAAGATAAAGGGCCCGAGGTTTACCCTTATTCCGTTGGTTTAGTTCTTATTAGCTTTTAATAAAACATCGCTTATAATTAGAAAAGCTGCTTAAAAGCAGCTTTTTTCTTTTTATAATAACTGATACTTTCTATAGCTTATTAATATTGCATACATTTGTTTTGGTTTAAATAAATAAATTATGCAAAGAATTATTATTATACTTCTCTTCTCATCCTTTGGAAACTGGTGCTATTCACAAACGAACCCGATTGATAGTATATTAATAAGCCTAAAAGATGAAAAAGTTGATAGCAATATTTACAATGCATACTTAAAAATTGCAGAGTTTTATAAAGATAGCGCTTATAATAAAACACTAGAGTACTATAATAAAGCTCTTGACATTGTTGAGCAAACACACCAACGCAAGCAAGTAGGAGATATTTATCATCGAATAGGCTCATTGTACTTACTAAAAGGTGAATTACCTACGGCTTTAACTAATTATAATAATGCATTAAAAGTTCGCGAGTTTTTAAAAGATGTTAAAGGGGTAGGCGAAATTTTTAATGATATTGGATTAGTATATAAAACATGGGGGAAGTATGAAAAAGCAATAGAATATTTTATAAAAGCATTAAAAATTTTCGAAGAAACAGCTAATCCTGAATTTATTGCAATCACTTCAAATAATATTGGTCAGGTGTTCTATTATCGCGAAAACTATGAAAGTGCTATTATCTACTTTAAAAAGTATCTCGATTATAATAAAAGAATAAAAAAACCAAGAGCCGTTGCAGGCGCAGCCAATAATATTGCTAGTGCACTAATGGAGCAAAAAAAGTATGATGATGCCTTAAACTACTTCGTTATTTCAATGCGAATATATGATTCGCTCAATATAAAAATTGGGGTAGCGATAATTAAGGATAACATTGGATCGCTTTTTCTTAGAAAAGAACAGTATAATGATGCTTTAATGTATAGTTCAGAAGCATCGCAAATATTTGAAAAATTAGGGAGTCAATCGAGGTTATGCCCATCGTTACAAAATATTGGTTTAGCTTATTCGAAGTTAAAAAAAACAGAATCTGCACTTACGTATTTAAACCAAAGCCTTGAATTAGCAATTAAACTTAATCTTACTGAAACAAAAAAGGATATATACGAAACGTTATCGGATGTTTATATTCAGAAAAAGGATTACGAAAAAGCATATTTAAATTTTAAGCTATTTAGCGAAATAAAAGATTCTCTGCTAAACGCCGAAACAATTGGGAAAATTGAAACAATACAAGCAGAATACGAATCGCAAAAAAAGGAGAAAGACCTTGCAGAGGTTAACCAAAAGTTTAATAAACAGAAAACCCTTGGATTAATTGCTGCAGGGGTAATAATTCTTTTTTTATTCCTTACCTCACTAATTATAAAAGAAAATATAGTAAAGAAAACCACAATCAAAAATTCAAATGAACAACTCGATAGCATTAGCAAAGCGATTGAAAAAATTACCAATATCCATATTCATTCTCAATTCGGGGACAAAAACTTCTTATCCTTATTCCAAAACCATTGGTTTATTTATAGCTCTTTGAAAAACAACCAATTTCTAATACCCTACCAAAAAGATTCTATCCTATATATAGCATTTATTTCTAACGGTTTTGATTCTAAACTCGAAAAGATTGTAAAACTTGCCATTATTGATTTCTTTAACGCTTCAATGACTAACAGCAACGAGGCTTCATTACAAGAGCAATTCTCAAAATTTATTTCGAATGATGAAACTTGGATGTCTTTTAATTTAGATAAACAGGTTTTGAACGTTGATTTCTGGTGCTTCAATCAGGATACAAATCAACATTTATATAGCGGAAACATTGGAGCATTCCATATTAACGAGATGAATCAAGTAAAAGACCTTAGTAAATCTCCAAATAGTTTTAATGAATTGAAAAAAGGGAATCGTTTGTTTTTCTGCACATCACAATGCCTTAACTCATTTATATTGAGCGATCAAAACTCTATACAAGGTTCTATTAACAAAACCATAGAAAAGAGTGCAAGCCTCAACTTTCAACAGCAGAAAGAAATAGTTGAAGACAGCGTTGAGCTGCTAGTGGCTGCTAACGGTCAAAATGCTAGAATTTCTATATTGGCCATTCAGGTATAGCTTAAAATCGATTTCTTTTTTTACTTTTATCGCTTGGGATTTCAATCCATTAGCTATTTTTGATGTTTAAACTCTGAAAACAAACACACCTAATAATGAGATTACTTCTAATCAGCAACTCAACCAACGCAGGTGAAGCTTACCTTCAACATCCCAAAGAGGAGATAACGCGATTTCTTAAAGATGTTAAGAAAGTTCTTTTTATTCCTTATGCTGCCGTTTCATTTTCTTTCGACGAATATGAGAAGAAAGTACAGCTAAAATTTAGCGAAATGGGAATTGAAGTTGAGTCTATTCACCATTCTAAATTTCCCAAAAGATCTGTTCAGGAGGCTGAGGCAATAGTTGTTGGGGGCGGAAATACTTTCCGCTTATTAAAAATGATCCATCAATTCGATTTAATAGAAGCAATTCGTTTCAAAGTATTAAGTGGAACGCCTTATGTTGGTTGGAGTGCTGGAGCAAATATTGCTTGCCCAACCATTTGCACAACCAACGATATGCCTATAACTGAGCCCGACAATTTCAGCGCGCTTAACCTTGTTCGTTTCCAAATCAACCCTCACTTTATTGACACTCACCCAGCAGGTCATGCAGGCGAAACCCGCGAGGATAGAATTATGGAGTTTCTCGAAATGGATCCTTATGTGTACGTTGTTGGCTTACGCGAAGGCACTATGATTCTTCTCGAAAACGTTAAGTTAACTCTTATAGGACCAAAACCAGCACGAATTTTCAAAAATGGAATTGTTACAAAAGAATACTACCCGGGCGACGATCTCGATTTTTTATTCGAATAAAACCAAAGAGGT
>JBPXJX010000234.1:0-1405 GCA_051715525.1 Bacteroidales bacterium | reverse complement strand
TTCAACCGTTTTAAATAATATTTACTTCCAATTCTAATTCTATTCCGAATTGGTCAGTTACTGACTTTTGGATCTGGTGCGCAAGGTTTAGAATTTCTGAGCCTTTGGCTTCGCCATAGTTGACTAACACTAAAGCTTGGTTTTGGTGTACACCGCAATTACCAACCTTTTTTCCTTTCCAACCACACTGTTCAATAAGCCAACCAGCAGGTATTTTTACATGGTTTTCGGATGCAGGGAAGGATGGTACCTTATCGTATTTACTCTTTAATGTTTCAAAAACAGATGTTTTAACTAGTGGATTTTTAAAGAAACTCCCAGCATTTCCTATCTCTGTTGGTTCTGGTAGCTTTTGTTTACGTATTTTGATAACAGCATTACGAACAGTTTGGATTGTGCGCTCACCAAGTTTCTCAATCTCTTCATCAAGATTTCCGTAATGAGTTATTAGGGTTGGTTTTTTTGAGAGCTTAAAATGAACGTGAGTTACAACAACTCTATGCCTTAGCTCACCTTTGAATATGCTATTCCTATAATCGAATTGACATTCAGCGTTGGTAAGTTCAACCATTTTTTTTGATATGATATTGAGAGCCTCAACTTTAACAATTGTATCTTTTGCTTCAACACCGTATGCCCCAATATTCTGTATAGGGCTAGCTCCAACATCACCTGGAATATATGAAAGGTTTTCTAACCCTCCTAGGCCTCTCGAAACCGACCATTCAACAAGGTTATCCCAGTTAACTCCAGCACCAACACGAATAGTAACCGTTTCGGGTGCATCTTCAGTTACCTCAATGCCTTGAATTGTTGGGCGAATGATTAGACCCTCGTAATCTTTGGTAAATAGCACATTACTTCCACCACCTAAAATCATGATGGGAAGTTCGTTATACGAGGCATAGTTTAGTGAGAATGAAATTTTATCAGCTATACTTGCTTCAACAAAAAAGCGAGATTTGATATCTAAACCAAAAGTATTTTTTGATTTTAAAGGATAATCTTTCTTAATCTCAATCATAAAAGTTTTTTTACAAATATAAGCAATGCTGAACAAATCGCCACTTTTGGGGTTTTTATTTCTATATTAGCAACCATATAAATATTATGCTATGGCTCGTATTTTATTATTTGCTACAACTGATTTAGTATCCGACCAGAGGGTTCATCGAAGCGCTTTAACACTTTTTCAAGAGGGGCATGATGTTACTGCAATTGGTCGAAGATTGCCTATTACACCTGATGTTATAAATTGTAAATATAAGGTTAAGCTCTTTAAGATGTTTTTCAGAAAAGGATTTCTATTCTATTTCTTTTTCAATATTAGGATATTCTTTTACCTGCTTTTTCATCGTTTCGATTTGGTTTGCTCAAACGATCTCGATACCCTTTTAGGCTGTAA
>JBPXJX010000233.1:0-1277 GCA_051715525.1 Bacteroidales bacterium | reverse complement strand
CTGAGCTAAAATTTAAACTTTCAAAAATTTTAATCTTTTTAAACCCATTTATTGTGTCTTTACTTGAACGTACTTTCATTTCGAGGTTATTGCCGATACCAAACCCAATTGTTCCCGATTCTCCTGCACCAGGACCCCCATAAACTCCTTGTTCAAAAATTGAATACTTTGAAATTTTGCCTAAAGTGTCTACCTGAACTGATTTATAGAAGCCATATTTGGGATCGCTAAAATCGGGCCTGTAGCTAATTGATATGGAGGGTGTAATTTTGTGTCGAATGGCTTGTACCGCTTTATCTTTACCAAAATTAAACATTCCGTATATGGTTGTGCTCATAGATGCACCAGTACTATATTGCCATGCACGTCTAAATCCCGGTATAGTATCAATATCAACATAGCTTGAGTCTTTAAATACTGTTCCTTTTTGTTTTGTAACAGTAACCCAATTTTTTCTTATGGTTTTTGCATACCAGTACTCATCGTAGTTTACTCCAGGGCTAATAACTAAATACTTTAAAATATTGAACGATGTGCTTAGCGGAACGCTATGCTTTATACCATTGTTCATCTTGTTAAAAACAGTTTTTTTAAACAGTTCGTTCTCTTTAACGGCAACCTTATTGTCGAACGATGTATTAAGGCTGAACCCAATCTTCTGATACCAGTTAGCAGAACCTGAATTTTTCTCACTTTTGAACGGATAAATTTTATCCATTGTGAACATAATATTGGGTAATGTTAGTGATACAATTTTAGTTTGGTTATTCTGCGAGTGCCCCAAAGAGCTTGAAAACCTAAAAGGAGTGCCAACAAAGCTTTTAGAATAGCTAATGCCTGAGTTAATGGTATTGTTATGAACCTCATTAAGGCTTCGTGCATTGTATTGATTGCTATTTGTTGATTGAAAGTTAACGTTTGCTGAAAAAGTGGTGTTGGGATTTGCCTTACTATCCTGAGTGTGATTCCACGTAATTCGATAGGAGTAAGTTGTATCTTCCCTTGTATTATCAATATTTTTAGATCTTTCAATTGAGAAACTTCCAGAGTATTTATAGCGCTTTATATAAGAAGATTGAGTATTTAATAGCCATGAACCAAAAGAGTATACATCTCCTGTAATTTTCATGTCCATATTATCTCCTAAACCAAAATAGTAGCCACCACCTCTTAACGATACACCCCTTCGAACCTCGCTATTATATTCAGGTAGTATTATGCCATTAGCTCTTTTGCGAGTATTTGGGAAAAACCCAAAAGGGATACCAATTGGCATA
>JBPXJX010000232.1:0-1261 GCA_051715525.1 Bacteroidales bacterium | reverse complement strand
TGGTTAATATTATTTGTATTATCTGTTCCAACCTCCGATTTTATCGTTAAGTAGTCAACGGCATTCCACGATATACTTCCACTTAAGTTTAATGTTTTTCTATATTGATTACGGTCATTATCCCAAACGTTTTTGATAGGGTGAACAAAAATGCTGTAAAGCTCATCATCGTCAAAATCAGATGCATTTGATGGTATGGGTGAATAGAGCATGGCTTGTTTTACCCTCGCATCTTGAGGTGTTGCATTGCTTTGTTCAATAGAACCAGCACCATATATTTTTGTGTTGGAATAACGTGTTGAAAATGATAATGTTATTTTTTTTGTTGGCTTATGGTCAAGTTTTAACGAAAGATTATCACGCTTATAACTCGAACCGAGCATTATTTCTTTATTTTGAATCCCAGCGTAGCCAAACGAATACTTGAATTTATCAGAACCACCATTAATGGTTAGGTCTTGATTGAATGTCGTTCCTGTTCTTCCGAATACCTGCTCATACCAGTCATTTTTAGGCTGAATATTATATAAATCAATATCTTGATATAGCCCAAATATTGGTTCATACCTACTTTCAAGTTCACCTGATCCTACAAGCAGAGCTCTTTCATATTGCCATAGTACATAATCTTTTGTGCTTATAGTACCCAATTTATTTGCGGCTTTTTTTACACCATAATATGAGTTATAACTGACAGATACTCCACCTTCTTTACCACTTTTGGTAGTAATGATTATTACACCATTCGCACCACGTGCACCATAAATTGCCGTTGATGAAGCATCTTTTAGTACGTCAATTGATTCAATTGACGATGATGAAAGATCTGATATGCTGTTAACAGGGAAGCCGTCTACAATATATAAAGGGGAGTTATCCTGAGTAATTGACCCGCCTCCACGAACTCGAATAGTAATTTCCGCATCAGGAGAACCTTCTGTAGCAGTAACCTGAACACCGGCCATTTTACCAGTAAGCGATTCAATAGCAGAGGAAACAGGTATGGATTTTAATGTTTCGCCTTTAACAGAAACAACAGAACCCGTTAAATCTTTCTTTCGAACCTTGCCATAACCGATAGCTACTACTTCATCAAGTTGATTGGAGGTCAACTCCAATGCTATATCTATTATCGCTCTTCCTTGCACGCTAATTTTCTGACTTGTATAGCCTACGAAAGAAAATACGAGAGTAGCATCACTTGATGGAACTGAGATAGAGTATTTCCCTTGAATGTCTGAAACGGTGCCAATGTTACTGC
>JBPXJX010000231.1:0-6485 GCA_051715525.1 Bacteroidales bacterium | reverse complement strand
TATAAATGAAGATGGCCCAAAATAGGATTCCTTTGTTGTTGTAGATTCGGTAAAATCGCCAATTTTCCGATTTACAAACTGCTCAACCTCCTTATAAACACTCGAGAACTCCTTAACAAAAGATGAATCGGATGCAAATTGCTTGGTATCGATTAGCTTACCTACTACAGTTTTGCCAACAACTTTTCCATTTATATCAGTATTTACTGATATAGTAGCCTCTGAAATATACCGTGCACCTGCAAGTGGGTCAAGAATCAACACAGAATCACCAGCAACATTGGCAACCTTTTTCATAAACTTATCGTGGTCGTGCCCAATTAGTATTATATCAAATCCAGGGATTTGTTTTGCAATAATTTCCGAAGCATTTTCGTTCATCAAATCATCAGGGTTTTGCCCACCATAAGTAGCATCGTGCCCAGAGTGGAAAAGTCCAATAATGATATCAGGGTTTTCATCCTTTTTAATCCTTTCAATCCAAACCTTGGCTGTGGAAACCATACTCTCGAAACGGATATTAGGCCATAGATTTTTAGGTAACCAGTTGGGAATACCGGGGGTTATCAAACCTAAAACGGCAATCTTAACGCCATCTTTAGTAAAAGTTGTATAAGGTTGAAAATAAGGCTTTCCATCGCTCTCGTTAACCGCATTGGCTGCAAGCCAAGGAAAATTGAGCTCTTTCTTAACCTTGTTATATACATTTGGTCCAGTTTCAATATCATGGTTCCCAACACTACCAGCATCGTACCCCATAAAATTGAAAGCCTGTGATACAATATTCTTATTTAATGAATCGATAAAATTTGAGTAGTAAACCGTAGGCTGACCTTGAAGGATATCACCATTATCGAAAAGTAAAACATGCTGATTACTCTTTGCACGCTCCTGCTTAACGTAGGTTAAAACTTGAGCCAAACTAGATTCTGAAGGCTTGTTATTAATAAAATCAAAAGGGAAAATCGATCCGTGAACATCGCTAGTTTCAAGTATTTTAATGGTAACTGTCTTTTGTGCAAAAATCGAAATCGAAAGAAATAATGCTAAGATTAGCAAACCCTGCTTTTTCATGATAAGATGTATTGATTAAAGGATACAAAGTTAGATTAAATAGATTTCTATTTACAGATATTCATTCCAAAGTAAACCAATAATTAAGCCAAAAGTTCTAAAAAAGAAGGCCGTTCGATATGAACAGCCTTCTCTAAAATGCTATTTGATTAATTTATTTTGATTTATCAGGACTTACAGGAATTTTTGGAAGCTCTTTAAAGTTTTTCATCTGCTCTTTAATAACCTCAATTGCCTTTGTTAGCTGATCATCAATTCCCATGTACTCTTTGTATGGATCATTATCAACAATAATATCGGGATCAACACCATGCCCCTCGATGATGAACTCACTCTTATCGCTGCTGAAGCTAGCAAATTCAGGTTTACGCAAATCACCACCATCAACAAAAGGTAAAGAACCCGAAATTCCTACAACTCCACCCCAAGAACGAACACCGATTACTGTACCTAAACCTAACCGTTTAAAACCATATGGGAATAAATCGCCATCCGAAGCAGAATACTGGTTCAATAACAATACTTTAGGGCCATAATGGGTTTGTGCTGGAATGGTCGATGCATGATTATTACCCCGAACCATGGTTTGGCGGTAAACCACTCTACTTAATCGCTCTAAAATCATTGGAGAAACGTTTCCACCACCATTTCCTCTATCATCGATAATTAAGGCTTTCTTATTAAGTTGTGGATAGAAGTATTTAACAAACTCGTTTAAGCCCTCAACACCCATATCGGGGATGTGAATATAGCCAACTTCACCATTTGTTGCTTCGCTAACCTTTTTGATATTAGTTTGTACCCAGTTGTAATAGTATAAACTCGATTCATCGCCGATAGGAGTTACAAGCACTTTTCTACTTCCTGCTGTTTCAGGTTTAGAATTAACAACGAGTTCAACAATCTTACCTGCTTTTCCTATTAATGTTCTGTAGATATCATTAATATCTTTAAGATCCTTACCATCAACGGCTAAAATGAAGTCACCTTTATTCACATTTATTCCAATTTCTTGTAAAGGTGAGCGTGTATCTTTGCTCCATGATGTTCCTTCAAGTATCTGGTTGACTTGGAAATAACCGCTCGTATGCTTACTTATTTTTGCACCTAGAAGTCCAAGTTTAATCCTTTCGGGTTCTGGTTTCTTACCACTGTTAACGTAAGCATGACCAACGCTAAGCTCACCAATCATTTCACCAATTAGGTAGGTTAAGTCATTACGGTGATTAACATAAGGTAAAAGTGCAGCATACTTATCGTGCATTGCTTTCCAGTTAACGCCATGCATATTCTCGACGTAGAAGAAATCGCGCATCTGACGCCAGCTTTCATCAAATATCTGCTTCCACTCCTTTTTATAATCAACCCAAACCTTCATTGATGAAAGATCAATAGGTTTTTCAAGGTTTATTTTTCCTGATGGCAAATCAATTACGTAGTAAGCATTCCTCTTATTAACCAACATTTTTTTGCCATTTGAAGAAATTGAGATACCTATTGATTCGCCAAGTTCAGTGTCTGATTTCTTATTCAAGTCGTACATTCTAGCAGTATTCTGACCGCTTTCGGGACTAAATCTATTATAGTATACTTTACCATCGATACAACCAGCAATACCATAATACGCAACATCAACTGGTAATGCAATAACCCTTGATGCAATATTATCAAAATCAATCTTTACTGTCAATTTGGGCTTTTCATCCTTTTTGGGTTCATCCTTTTTGCCCTTATCATTTTTGGCATCAGTTGTTTTAGGGGTTTCAGGCTGAATAACCTTAACCTCGTTATTTTCTAGCTGAAAAGGAGATTGTGTATCTTTTGTTAAAAGGACTAAGTAAATTTTTGCCATTGCCTGATAGGCATGATTCCACTCTGTATTGCTGTAAATTGGATTAAAATCTCTATCCGAAACAAATAGCAAATATTTGCCATCGTTGGAGAAAGTAGGTTGAGAAGAGTCGTACCAATTATCGGTAATTGCCTGTTTTGTTGATGTTTCTGTATTGTAAACGTAAATAACACCAAACTTATTCTCATCCTGCAATGTGTATGTAACCCATTTACTATCGGGCGACCAGTTATAATTAAAAATTCGGCCATACTCGCCTTTGTCAACTAGAGTAACCTTTCTGGTATCAATATCGACAAATTGCAAACGGCTTTGACGATCATTATAAAGTATCTTTTTACTATCAGGCGACCACTGAATTCCAAATTTATAGGTATCAGCACCATCTGTTACTTTAATTGCATCAACTGAACCATCCTGGGTCTGTATATAAATCTCATATTCCCCAGATTTATCTGATAAGTATGCAATATATTTTCCATCAGGCGACCAAGAAGCGGCCCTATCATGAGCATCTGAAGATTGTGTTAAATTACGAGTAATCCCTTTTTCAAATGGAACTGTAAAAACATCGCCACGTGCAGAAAAGACAACACGTTCACCATTTGGAGAAATATCTCCATCAAATATTTTCTCACTTGCATCAACTAGAGCTGGACGAGAGTATTCAAACTCATCAATTACAGTTATGGCAACCTTATCAGCTACCTTGGTTTTTGCATCGAGTTTATATATTGATCCACCATTCTCGAATACTATTGTATTGCCATTGCTGGTTGGAAATTTAATATCATACTCTGTAAAGTTGGTAACCTTTTTGGTTTCGTTTGTTTTGATATTGTAAACAAAAAGGTTCATTGTACGATCCCTATCAGAAAGGAAATAAATCTCATCACCAATCCACATTGGGATAATATCCTGATTAACAGTATTGGTAATAGTTTTAACCTCTTTGGTATCAAAATCAAAAATTCTGATATCATCAGCCATACCACCCTTATAGTATTTCCAAGTTCTAAACTCACGGAAAACTCTATTGAATGCTAACTTTTTTCCATCAGCAGAGTATGAACAAAATCCACCCGTTGAAAGTGGAAGTTCTTCGGATAAGCCACCATTTTCGGAAACTTTGAATAGTTGCCCAACAAAATCATCAAAGGTTTGCTTACGCGAACGGTAAAGAATTGATTTACTGTCGGGTGTCCATCCCATAACAATATTATTTGGTCCCATACGATCCGATACATCATCACGATTTAGTGTAGCAGTATGGGTAAGCCTTTGCGGTATACCACCCTGAGCTGGAATAGTAAACACCTCTGTATTACCATCATATTGACCAGTAAAAGCAATTTTACTTCCATCTGGAGAAAAATGTGGAAAAACTTCATAACCAACATTATTGGTTAATTTGCGTGCAACACCGCCAGCAATCGGAACGGTATACAAATCGCCAGAATAGGAAAAAACGATTTGGCTTTCATTTACAGTTGGGAAACGTAACAACTTAGTTTCCTGACCAATTGAATTACTTACAATTACAAATATTGCAAGTAAAGTGAATAAGATTCTTCTCATTTTTAATGATTTTATTGAATAATAATTTAGTGGATAAATTTCACTCATTTGACAATAGAAAACAATTTTAGTTTATTCTTTCTTTAATGAAAACCACATTAATTCTATCCTGCTATATTTGTTAATTAATTTCTCAAATTAATTTTTTGGATAATTATGAAGGCAAGCCGATTTTTAGTCTCTCTTTTCATTATAAACATTGCATTAAATCAATCATTTGCAAATTATAATTTTTCAAAGAAGCAAACTAACATTGACACCCTAAAGCAAAGGATTTGGGTTGATTCAATTATGCAAAAGCTCACCATCCGCGAAAAGATTGCCCAATCTTTTATGGTTTCAGCCTACTCAAATAAGGATCAAAAGCATGTTGATGAAATTGCATCACTAGTTAAAAATGAGAAAATTGGAGGTTTAATATTCTTTCAGGGAGGCCCTGTTCGTCAAGCAAAGCTTACCAACTACTACCAATCCATTGCTAAAGTACCCATCATTATTTCGATTGATGGCGAATGGGGCTTGGGAATGCGCTTGGATAGTACGTTCTCCTACCCTCGACAAATGATGCTTGGCGCTGGAGCCGATTCTAATTTGGTTTACCAAGTTGCATCCGATATGGCAAAGCACTTTAAGCGTATGGGTATACATATTAACTATGGACCTGTTGTCGACATAAATAATAATCCGCTTAATCCTGTAATTGGCTCCCGGTCGTTTGGAGAGAATAAGGAGATGGTTTCCTCATTTGGATATCAGTATATGAAAGGATTACAGGATAATGGAATTCTTGCTTGCGCAAAACATTTTCCTGGACATGGCGACACCGATGCCGATTCACACTTGGCTTTGCCAAAAGTAACCCATACCCAAAAACGTTTAGATAGTCTTGAACTTTACCCATTCAGCCAATTAATAAATCAGGGTGTTGCTGGAGTTATGGTTGCGCATCTTAATATTCCTACTCTTGAAAAAGATTCAACCCTAGCCTCAAGTTTATCGGAAAATGTGATTAAAAAATTATTGGTAGATAGCCTTAAATTTAAAGGATTGATATATACCGATGCTCTGAATATGAAGGGAGTTGCTGAATTCAGAAAACCAACAGAGCTAAACTACATTGCATATAAATCAGGCAACGATTTTCTTACCTGTCCCGAAAAAGTAAAAGAATCCATCGATTACATTGAGCAACAAGTTGCAACTGGCAAAATCAGTGTTGATGAGGTTAATGCAAAGTGCAGAAAAATTTTACAAGCCAAGTATGAGGTTGGCTTATCGAATTACAAACCAATTGTTCTCGATAACCTTGTTTCGGATTTAAATACATCAACCTCTGATTTGCTTAAAAGAAGGGTTATTGAAAATGGTATTGTTTTACTAAAAGGGAACGATTTTGTTCCTATCAAAAAACTCGATACGCTTAATATTGCCTATGTTGAAATAGGAAAAGGAAAAGGATTAAGCTTTAAGAATCAACTCGAACTATACACTCAAATAACCTCATTTAGCATTAATCCCGAATCGGATTTAAATGAGTATGATTCGCTTCTTATTGCATTAGAACCTTATAACCTTATCATCATAGGTTGCCATTCTGTTGATACAAGAGCAGCAAAAAACTACGGATTTACATTACAGCAATCGAACTTCATTTTCGATCTTTCGTTCAGAAAGAAGGTAATCGTTGATTTGTTTGGAAATCCATATAGTATTAGTAGACTTATCGAGACAAATTCACTAGCGGGGTTAGTCGTTTCGTTCGATAACTCGAATACTTGCCAGAGTTTATCTGCTCAACTTCTATTCGGAGGGATTGAAATTAAAGGTAAGCTACCCGTTTCAGCTACATCAGCTTATAAAATTGGCGATGGTATCGTTAACCCAGAACGAATTCGCTTAAAATATTCATTACCCGAAGAACTTGGCCTAAACGCCAAAACCCTCGAAAAAGTAGATTCTATTGCCATCGAGACAATTAAGC
>JBPXJX010000230.1:0-1157 GCA_051715525.1 Bacteroidales bacterium | reverse complement strand
TAACGGTACAAAATATGAGTAAAAACGCAGAGATATCTTTAAGCGAATATTTGACCAAATATTTTGGGTTTAGCCATTTTAAAGGGAACCAAGAAGTGATAATTCGTAATGTGTTGGCAGGAAACGATACTTTCGTATTGATGCCAACCGGAGGAGGTAAGTCCCTTTGTTATCAGCTACCTGCTTTAATAATGGATGGTACAGCAATAATTATTTCTCCACTTATCGCTTTAATGAAGAATCAGGTTGATGCCATGCGTAGCTTTGTAGTTGAGGATGGTGTTGCACATTTTATGAATTCTTCACTTAACAAGGCACAAATTCAAAAGGTTCGGCAAGATGTTACTTCGGGGGTTACAAAAATGCTTTATGTTGCTCCTGAATCGCTTACCAAGGAGGAAAATATCGAATTTCTTAAAGGAATAAAAATCTCGTTTTATGCTATTGATGAGGCACACTGTATTTCTGAATGGGGTCATGATTTTAGACCTGAATATCGTCGTATCCGTCCAATAATTAATGAAATAGGGAATGCCCCATTAATAGCGCTAACTGCAACAGCCACACCTAAGGTTCAGAGCGATATACAAAAGAATCTTGGAATGCTAGATGCAAGCGTATTCAAATCATCATTCAATAGACCAAACCTTTACTACGAGATTCGCCCAAAAGTTAACGCTGCAAAAGAGATAATCAAATATATCAAGAATAATGCAGGTAAGTCTGGTATTATCTACTGTTTAAGCCGTAAAAAAGTTGAAGAACTTGCCGAAGTGCTAAAGGTTAACGGTATTAAAGCTTTAGCCTACCATGCAGGAATGGACTCCAATACCCGATCAGGGAATCAGGATAAATACTTGATGGAGGATGTTGATGTTATTGTTGCAACCATTGCTTTTGGAATGGGTATCGATAAACCCGATGTTCGTTACGTTATTCACTATGATATTCCCAAAAGCCTAGAAGGTTACTATCAGGAAACTGGCCGATCAGGCAGAGATGGGGGCGAAGGGCAGTGTATTACCTTTTACAGCTACAAGGATATTCAGAAACTCGAAAAGTTTATGCAGGGTAAACCTGTTGCCGAACAGGAGATTGGTAAACAGCTTTTACTCGAAACCGTTACCTATGCCGAAACATCAGTTTGCCGTAGGAGA